>JBDLID010000006.1:0-44473 GCA_039715055.1 Thermodesulfobacteriota bacterium
ATAATTGCGGTGCGGACCAGCTCATTGGGTTTGTGCTCTCCAAGTTTTGCCACTGCAACCAGGGAGACGAGTTTTCTCACCCCGCTGTTTCCAAGAAAAGAAACTGCTTGTCGGGTGGAGGTGATCGGCTGTATACGTTTAAAACAAGGGCAGCCAAGGTACTTGATAAGCTTAAAGGGAATGGACACATCCCGGTTGATCAATCGAACCAGTGTAGAGGAATCGATGCCTTCCGTATTGATCTCGTTGATCAATCGAATCATTTTCAGCTGAGGGTCCGTAAGATCCGTATTTTTCAGAATCTCGGGTCTGGAAAAGAAAAATCCCTGAAAGCAGTCGAACCCCATGTCAACAGCCTGATGAAATTCTTCATGGGTTTTCAGGTTGTCAGCAAACATCTTGCACCGACTGGAACCGAAATGATTTACCAGGGCCTGGCTCTTTGCCAATGGGGTTAATCCAAAATCTACTTTTACAATCCTTGAGATTTCAATAAGCGGCAACAGCTCTTCTTTAAAAGAGGAAGTACCAATGGCCAGAGTGTACCCTCTTTCAACTTGAAAATGGCACGCTTTGATGACATCAGCCGTAGGATCAACGCCCTCTTTCAGCTCGACTATTATATTTCTCAGGGGAAACAGTGCTGGTGAATTCTTGATCAGCTGATCTTCGCTGAAACCGACAAAGGCTTTGTGACCGCCAGTTATACGGTCTATACCGACGGTAAAAAAAGATGGATGGAACCGACCGCTACCTGCGGTTTCCGTCTCAGGATCAGGAAATCCGCTGGACGTTCCGGAGTGAAAAAGAAGCTCGTAGGCGCAAATCTTCTTTCGGCTGTCGAAGATCGGCTGTCTGGCGACAAATGGAACCATCGAATCTCTGACTGGTTAAAGGCCACCCTGAAGATGGTGCCCTGCTTGTTGTTTTGAATAGTCGGGAAATCTGCGGAGAACTACGCGCTGCGGGGATGACTGAACTGTCTTTTGATCTTATGCTGCTGTTCGGTATTAATCGGTCGAGAACTTTTTGAAAAAAGGCGCCAACCTTTCAAACCAGTCACCATCGACAGTGGAAAAATGAACTTTTCTGAGAGTTTCTCCCAGAACCGTAATGTCAAGGCGCAGACTGTGTTGCGGCAGGATTTCCACCACCCTTTGAGACCATTCTATCACAGTGAGGCCTGAAAGGTAAAAGTATTCCTCAAACCCTGACTCCAGAACGTCATCGACTCCTGTCAGCCTGTAGAAATCCATGTGGTAGAGTGGAATACGCCCCTCGTACTCATGAAGTATGGCAAAACTCGGACTTGAGATATAAAACTGTGGATCAACTTCAAGTCCTTTGGCAATGGATTGTGTCAAGCAGGTTTTACCGGCGCCAAGATCACCGTCAAGGCAAATCACATCGCCTCCACGACTGAGGCGACCGAGGGTCAGTCCAAGAGTATGGGTATCGTCAAGATTGCGCAGGATGAGACTTTTGGTCGTGACTGTCATGGATTGTTACTGTTCATGGCGCTGACGGGCAGGGTTAACTTCAGTTGAGTCCCTCTCCCCTTGACAGAGTCGACATGCAGTTCGCCTTCCAGCATCTGCACTCTTTCAGTGATGGACTGCAACCCTATTCCCCTGTCGGTGCCGGTTCTTATCAGCACCGAATCAACGTCAAAACCGATACCGTCATCTTCGATATCTATCTGGATAATGTCATTATCATGACAAATATCGACAGTCAGATTTTTGGCATGGGAATGCTTGATAACATTGTTAAGGGATTCCTGGATGACCCGGTAGACATGCCGCTGTTGTTCAACAGACAGAAAAGCTCCAATTTCACAGGTGCTGATTTTTGTTTTAATATCGCTGATCTGAAGAAAGGTGGATGCTAAATTTTCAAAGGCGGCATCAATGCCGAGATCATCGACCATCATAGGCCAGAGATCGCGCGAAAGACTGCGTGTGGATTCAATCAGTGAGTTGACCAGAAGGCGCAGTTCGTTCAGATAGTCGACAACGGTATCCTTGTCGACCTCCTCGGTGTTGAACAGGTAATTTTTCACTCCGGAAATCTGGAGTTTAAGAACAGCCATGGACTGGCCGAATTCATCATGAAGTTCCATGGAGAGACGCCTTCTCTCATCGTCCTGGGCGGAAATCAGTGCTCCGGACAACTCGCGAAGCCGCTGCTCGGACTGGCGCAGGTTCTTTTCGTCTTCTTTTCGTTTGGAAATATCACGGACAATGGAGCCGATGATCCGCTCGCCTTTGGCAAGCACAAAGGAAAAGAGATTAACTTCAGCAGGCAGGTAGTCGCCGTCAGCCTGAAGGATGGGAATTTCAAGGGAGTCAGGGGCCTCTTCCCCCTTAAGCAGTTCCCCTATCTTGCCGGTGATTTCCGAAATATTGTCAGGATAAATGGCAAAGCTCAGATCGGTGCCGAGCAGTTTTTCTACCTGGTAACCTAAAACTTTTTCGACCGTGGGATTGCAGTAGAGGCATGTACCGTTAACATCAAAAAGAAAAATCATATCCTGTGAGGCATGGGTGAACATCCTGAATTTTTCTTCACTCTCCTTGAGCCCCTGTTCGGCAGACTGACGCCGCCGGATATCGGCTTTAAGCACCTCGTTAATCACCAGGATTTTTTTGTTGACCTCTTCAAGGTTTTCGTTTTTTTTGGCAAGTTCCAATGTCAGGAGCCTGTTTTCCCGTCTGAGATCATATGCGCTTCTGGCCTGATCGATGACAAGCTTGAGGTCGATACGGTTCCAGGGCTTTATAATATATTGGGATATCTGACCACGATTGATGGCCTCAATAACATTTTCCGCCTCACTGTAGGCGGTAATGATAATGCGGCCGGGATCGGGGTTAAGGCGATACATCTCGGAGAGCATCTCAACACCGGTCATACCGGGCATTCGATGGTCGGAAATAACCAGGCCTATATCATCATGGTCAGTAAACAGATCAAGCCCTTCCTGGCCGGATTGAGCGATGAGAATCTCATACTCTTCCTGGAAATTGAGCCGTAAATTGAGGAGGTTGAGTTCCTCGTCGTCAACGTAGAGAATTTTAAAGGGTTTATTGCTCATGGACGGGGCAACAGATCGTATGGTTGTTCCAAAGATTTCATGGTGGCCTTAATAAAAAAGGCCTGTGTACAAATAATACTGCACACAGGCCTTTGATTCACTTAAAAAAAATATTCGACGACGATTGTGGTGGTCGCTTTCAGGCTTCTATCGTTCTTTGAACATCAACAGCACTGGGTCCCTTGTCAGAACTGGCAATGGTGAACTCAACCGTCTCCCCCTCGTCAAGCTTTCGATAGCCACCACCGAGAATGGAGCTGTAATGGACAAAAACATCGGATTCTTCACCCGGTCTTTCCAGGAAGCCGTAACCCTTATTGGTATTGAACCATTTAACCGTGCCGCTAATTCTTTCAGACATGTTCCCCTCCCCAATAACAAAGTTTTTATGTTCATTCCGTTAAGAGGCGATAACCTCTTTCCCCCAAAATGATTCTTTGCAGCTAAAAAAAATCCTATCAAAAGGATGGGTGCAGGGTCAAGCAAAAAACTAAAGATTAAAGCGACAGAACAGTTAGTTACCGAGATTGTTTCTCAAACTGACCTCTGGCGCCTGCATTTACACTACAGTTGTAATGACCGGGGCAGAGATCAGCCTTTTTCTGTTACGGTTGCAGCCACCATGTCATGAGCAGATCAATATGGTTGTAGTAAAGCGGCAGGGTCTCCGGCTGACCGAATTTGTTGTGATAGGCCAGCCGGTGCCCGTCCATAAACCAGTTGGGGACAATGTAATACCCGTACCAGAGGACCCGGTCCAGGGCGCGGCAGGCAGCAGTGAGTTCCTCCTGGGTCTCGACATAGATAATCTTTTCCACAAGATCATCGATCACCGGATCCTTTATGCCCGCAAGATTACGGGTCCCCTTTCTCTCAGCCGACTGTGAGTGCCAGTAATTACGCTGTTCGTTGCCCGGTGATTGTGACTGGCCGTAAACAGTGACCACCATGTCAAAGTCGAAATTCTGCAGACGATCGGTGTACAGCGTTGGGTCTATTCTGCGATAGTCGACATTCATCCCCAGCCTTTTAAGATTTTGCACATATGGAGCCATGACCCTCTCAAACGAGGGGGAAACCAGAAGGATCTCAAAGTTAAACGGCTCCCCGGCACTGTTCTTGAGATGACCGTCCGTCACTGTCCAGCCGGCTTCCTTGAGCAGTTTTTTCGCCCGGCGCAGGTTGTTTCTGATCCCTGATTTTTTATCAGTTACAGGCGGGGTGAGGGGCTTTTTGAAAACTTCTGCTGGCAGCTGGGCCCGGAAAGGCTCCAGGTATTTAAGCTCGAGTCCTTCCGGCAGACCGGTTGCAGCCAGCGGCGAGTTTGAAAAGTATGAATTTGAACGCTGGTATTGGTTGAAGAACAATGATTTATTGGTCCACTCAAAATCAAGGGCCAAACCCAATGCCTCCCTCACCCTGGAATCTTTGAACAGCTTCCTGCGGGTGTTCATAATAAAACCCTGCATCCCGGCATTGTTTTTGTGAGGAAAGACATGTTTAGCAATGGAGCCGTCTGTGAAATGTCCTCCCTTCATGTCACGGGCCCATTGTTTGGCAATGTTGACCAGCATAAAGTCAAATTCACCGGCCTTGAATGCCTCCACCGAGACAATCTGGTCCTGGTAGTACTTGATAGTAATGGTTTCGTAGCTGAACATCCCCCTGCGGGTCGGATGGTCTGCCCCCCAATATTTGGGATTTTTTTTGTAGGTGATTGATTTTCCCTGGTCAACGGCGGAAATCATATATGGCCCTGAGCCAATGGGGAGTGACATGGCCTTTTCACCTTCTTTTTTCCCGAAGCCGTGACTCTTATAATATTTTTCGGACATCACAGGGATCTGGGCGGCAATGAGGTGGAGCTCACGGTTGAATTTTGCAAAATGAAAACGGATACGCTGGTTGTCTAAAATTTCCGCCTTTGTGATGTCCCTGTAATAGAACTGATATCGTGGGTGAACCTTGTCGCTTTTAAGGGTGTCCAGAGAGAACTTGATATCTTCGACCCTGACCGGACTGTTGTCAGAAAAGCGTGCCTTTTCGTCAATCGTAAAGGTGACTGACAGCTTATCCTCTGCCAGTTCGATATCCTTTGCTATAAGTCCGTACTCTGAAAAAGGCTCGTCCAGGCTATTCACGGCCAGAGGTTCAAAAAGCAGCATTTCCAGGCCAAAAGGAGAAAGTCCTTTCAGGGTGTATGGGTTGAGCTTGTCAAAGCTGCCAAGATCATGCAGCGTCAGTTTTCCACCGGCGACCGCATCGGCCGAAGTGTAGTCGAACCTTTTGAAACCAGGTGGATATTTGAGACTGCCGTCAATGGAGATACCGTGGCCCGCATTGGCTGCCAGACTGGACAGCATGAGCATGGAACAGATGATGAACAGAGATGTGAATGATCGCATGAAAGACTCTCCTGTGGGCGGATAGAGATGGTTTTTGAATTTATGGCAAAAAAGATTGTTTTCGTTTATGTTGTCAGGTTTCGGTTTGATGGACAAGCGGTAAAGATAAGCCAATGAACTGCTTTTGCAGAGGGCAACGGATTGTCCCCATAATTGGCAATAAATATAAATACTCAAATATTATCAGGTTATCATTTCACGGCAAGTGATAACTGTTGAAAAAATAGTATCTCATACGGAGAACAGCAAATGGGAAAAACCATAGCACAGAAAATATTTGATGCCCACCTGCGCGATACCCCTACCCCGGACAACATGGTCCTCGATATCGATGTGGTAATGTGCCATGAAATCACAACCCCCATAGCCATCATGGACCTTGTTGAAAAGGATATGGACAGGGTCTTTGATCCGACCAGGATCAAGGCGGTCATCGATCATGTAACCCCTGCCAAAGATTCAAAAACAGCGGCCCAGGGCAAGATCATGCGGGACTGGGCCAAGCGCCACGGAATCATCGATTTTTTTGATGTTGGAGCAAACGGCGTCTGTCACGCCCTGTTTCCTGAAAAAGGATTTATCCGGCCCGGCTACACTGCGATCATGGGTGACTCGCACACCTGTACCCATGGCGCCTTTGGGGCCTTTGCCGCCGGTGTCGGCACCACCGATCTTGAGGTTGGAATTCTCAAAGGGGTCTGCTCCTTCCGGTCGCCCGATTCAATGCGGATCAACATCAGTGGTGAGTTTGCAAAAGGCGTCACCGCCAAGGATGTTATCCTCAAGATTATCAAGGAACTCACCGTAAACGGCGCCACCGACAAGGTCATTGAATTTTCCGGTCCCGTGGTTGAACAGATGACCATGGCCGCCCGAATGACGCTCTGTAATATGGCCGTGGAGGCCGGTGCCACCAGCGGAATCTGTGCCCCTGACCGGGTCACCGCCGAATATCTCTGGCCCTATATCCAGAAGGACTATACGAGCATTGATGAGGCGACTGCTGATTTTTCCAAATGGCATTCCGATGATGACGCCGAGTACGTTTCCGTGATCGAGATGGATGTGTCCGAGCTTGTCCCCCAGTCAAGCTTTGAGTACAAACCTGACCAGGTCAAGGACATCAGCGAACTTGCCGGTTCGCCCATTGACCAGGTCTATATCGGGTCGTGCACCAACGGTCGTATTGAGGACCTGCGTGATGCCGCAGCGATTCTCAAAGGGCGGAAGCTCGCGACCGGGGTCCGGGGAATTGTAACCCCGGCCACACCTTTGATATACTCACAGGCCCTTGAAGAAGGGATCATCAAGATCTTCATGGATGCCGGTTTCTGCGTTCTCAACCCCACCTGCGGGGCCTGCCTTGGAATGAGCTCGGGAGTGCTTGCAGAGGGCGAAGTCTGCGCATCGACCACCAACCGAAACTTCAACGGCCGAATGGGCAAAGGCGGCATGGTCCACCTGATGAGTCCATTTTCAGCAGCAGCAGCAGCCGTCAGCGGAGTGATCAGCGATCCGCGTGACTACTTAAATTAGTTAAGAGACAAGAAAATAAAGCGAGGCAAGTGATGAAACAATTCGGCGGTCCTGCTCTCCTGCTGGACAGAAGCGATATCAATACCGATGAGATCATTCCGGCAAAATATTTGACCGAGAGTTCCAAAACAGCACTGCAGCCGCATCTGCTGGAAGATCTTCTCCTCCATGGAAAACCATTCAACCTCAATGACCCGGCAGTTCAGCAGGCCAGGGTGGTGGCCACACGCGCCAACTTCGGCTGCGGCTCCTCACGGGAGCATGCGGTCTGGGCATTTGAGGTCAACGACATTAAGGTAGTCATTGCCCAGTCCTTTGCCCGTATATTTCGGCAGAATATGTTTAACTGCGGAATTCTGGCCGTAGAACTGACCGAAAACGACATTGACCGGCTTTTCAACATGAAAGGCAGTCTGAAAATTGAAGTAGATATGGAAGGCTCCAAACTGGTGGCCATATCCGACAGTTCTGACGAGTCAAATGAGGAGTTTACTTTTCAACTCAACGATTTTGACCGCAGCCTTGTTGAGGCCGGCGGCTGGCTGAGCTACGCTGACGCCAAGTATTGATATAAGGCGTTGGCGGTAAATTCCTGCTGAATTTAGAAACTCGGAACAATTATTGAAAACTCAACACCCACCTGCTTAAAGGGTGGTGAGTGTTGAATTGCGGACTGAAAGTCTTACGATACCGGCAAGATGACGCAACTTGTTTTTGAAAAATGAACCGCAGAATATCGAACTGATATTCGATATTCACTGTTAAAAGCAACCGTTAACTGAAAGCTGCCCGCCTAAACGGCGAAGGTTTCAGCCTTTTACAGCCCTACCTCCTGGAGACTGTCCATCACCTTCTGCTGTTCCTTGCTGAGTGTCTCCGGCACGTTGACAACCACCCTGACATACAGGTTCCCGCGCTTGCCGACGGGGCCGCTTGGCATGCCGTGCCCCTTGAGGCGCAGCCGCGAATCACTCTGTACCCCGGCGGGAACGGTAACATTGAATTTTTTTCCTTCCAGTGTCTCCACTTCTACCTTGGTTCCAAGACACGCCTCGGAAAAATCAATACCCTTTTCGGTGATCAGGTCATCCCCGTCTCTTTCAAAGTGAGGGTGAGAGGCAATTTCGACCTTGAGGTAGAGGTCGCCGTGAGGTCCTCCCGTGGATGACGGGGCGCCTTTGCCTTTGAGGCGAAGTTTTTTTCCCTCGCCAATTCCCTTGGGAATCTTGACGGAGACCGATTGAGAAGATCCACCGGTCCGGAGAGAAATATTTTTTTCCGCCCCGTTCATGATCTCTTCAAGGGTGACGGAGAGCTGATAGGTCAGGTCCTGTCCCTTTACAGGCGCCTGTTGGCCTCTACAGCCGCCCGGCCCGCAACCCTGGGCTGCACCGGCACCGCCCATTCCGGCCTGACCGAAGATGGATGAGAATCCCCCACCTCCCATGTTGCTGCTGAAGGTGGTTCGTCCACCTCGTGCAGAGGAACCGAACCCAAACTGGTTGAGGATATCGTTTATATCAAAACCGCGAAAGATGTCTTCCTGGCTGTATCGTTGGTGAAAGTCGGCAGAGCCGTAAGTATCATACTGCTGTTTTTTCTCCGCATCAGAAAGTACAGCGTAAGCCTCACTGATTTCCTTAAACTTTTCCTCGGCAGCCTTGTCCCCCTGGGTCTTATCAGGGTGATATTTGAGGGCAAGTTTACGATAGGCTTTCTTGATCTCGGCCGTGCTGGCGCCTTTTGATAACCCTAATTTTTCGTAATAATCCATGCTTGTCTCTATATGTGGAATAAAGCCAATAGTATCTGGCTTAATATTTGTACGGTAGTCAGATTGTCATACCGCTTTCAACAATAGGGACGACAAGGGGATCAGTCAAGGTCTGGAAAATGACCGGCGGCAGTCTCTCGTCAGTGTATCAAGTGCAAGGCGGAGACTGCCGCGGTTCAATGGATGAATGGAGCAGAAGGTGATGATTAGACCTTCGCGGTCAGGCTTGGTTAAAACGGGACATCATCACCGGTTGATCCCATGGTTGGGGGCGGCTCAGGCATGGAGTCTGGTCCTGCACCCGATCCATACGAATCACCTCCGGACTGGCCCTTGGGCGAGAGCATCTTCATCTCTCTGGCGACAATCTCGGTGGTATAACGGTCATTGCCGCTCTGATCCTGCCATTTTCTCGTCTGAATCTTGCCCTCGATGTAGACCCTGGACCCCTTGTGCAGATACTCTCCGCAAATTTCAGCAAGCCGCTGCCAGGCCACTACCCTGTGCCACTCAGTAGATTCCTGCATCTGGCCATCCTGGCCCTTCCAGCGTTCGGTAGTGGCTACATTGAAAGTGGCGACCTGTGTGCCGCTCTGGGTGTAACGAATTTCAGGGTCGGCACCGAGGTTACCGATAAGTATGGCTTTGTTGATCATGGCTGCTCCTGATAGAAAAAAGTTGACCTCCAGGCAGCAACCGCCGGAAGGTGGTAGGATAACGTCTTGCAGTGGTAAAAACTAACACAAAACAGAGATCGATTTCCAGAATAAAATAGTATCAATTTTGATTGATCAACGTCGATGACCGGTATCAGCGGAGAACGTTGTCAACGGCTGACTGAAAGATCAAGCATTTTCGGCAGCCCACCTCTGGCTTCGGGAACAAACCCCATCACTTCCTGCCAGATTTCATCACTTTCCATACAGAAATAGATACAGGTCCGCTCTGAACATCTCTCCTTGAGCAGCTTATAAATATGGCAGTAAAGCTCCACCCTGCCGGTTCGGAAATAGCGCTGCTTGCCGTCGAGTCCTTCGATGAACTCCTGGAAATAAATCCGCGAACCGGGAAAACGGCCGGTACCAATCTGTTTGAGTTTAGGCAGAAAGCGAAGGGCTCCAAGGGAGATCCAGGCAATCCGCTCAGCGGGAACCACCTCGAAAATTCGACTGATGGTCACCTCGTAGCCCTCCTGCCAGCCATCATGCTCGATGATTGGGTCAAAATGAAAACCGAGAAGGTAACCCCACTTTGCACAGCGGGCTGCGGCTCCAAGGCGTTCTTCAAGATTGGCTGTTCTTAATTCTTCCTTTTGCATGACAGCAGTGGCATTAAGAGACCAGGCAACCACGGTGCGCCCCTGATGGTCAAGTCCTTTAAGATTATCAATGAATGCACTTTTAGTCTTAAGCTCAAGGATCGCTTTTTTGCGTTGTGCCATAAATGAGACAAGTTTGGCGCTCAGGCCAGTGATGCGATCTATGGCCAGAGAATCGGTAAATTCTCCTGTGCCAATCCTGAAAAAATCACGCTGGTGATCGTCAAAGGCGTCTTCCATTTCTGAAAACATCTGATCAATATTGACAAAGAAACTCAGCCATGGGCGGTTCAGGTACGCCTGAAGAATGCAATAGACACAGTCCATGGGACAGTTCATGCCGATATTGAGCACCTGGTATTCACAGCAGCGGTACTCCCGCGTTGCCGGACAAGGTTTGAAGAACCTGCCGCGGTTCAGGGATAAAAAGAGATGCTGTTTCCCTTCAGTAAGATTTTCAGGATATTCTTCCGGGTCAAGCCCGGGTTCACCACGCTCTTCAACGATGTCATAACCGTTGCCCCACCTGTTAATGATCTCCTGGGTATAGTCCAGTTCAAGGCATGGCCTTTCCACATGGAGATGCTTGACAAAACGAGAAGGGTCAGCCCAGGATGAAGGATTCTGGTCAGAGTTCATTGGCTGGAATAAACTTTATAATTGTTAATTATGTTGTTGATTTTACGATGCTCATCGTCGTTTCCATGCTTGCGGCAACCATTACCATAAATTGAGCATTTTCGCAGCAGTTCGTCAATGCTCAACTCCTGCTGCTTATGGTTAAGTCCACCTGACTCGATGAGATCGACCAGGGCCTTTATACGAAAGCGATCCATGCCCAGGCGATAAATTTCAGAAACCTGATCCGGTCGTCCGCCTTCTTTGACGGTGAGCGGTTTTTTGACCAAAAGGAACGGATAACGTGAAGAGACTCTGAGCCAGAAATCATAATCTTCACAGCAGGGCAAATCCTCATTAAACAGCCCGATATGATCAAATAATCTTTTTCTGACAAGGACAGTGGACATCCCGACACCGCAAAGCAGGAGGCAGTGGTCGAAGATATCACCCGGCCGAGGTATATGGATTTTTTTCTGGTTGAGATGCTCCCCCCTTCTCAGCCAACGCTCAAAGGTGTGGGAAATAAGGTATTGCGGCTCTTCCTCCATGGCGCGGAACTGAATTGCAAGCTTCTTTTTCTGCCAGTGATCATCGGAGTCGAGAAAAGCGATGAATGAAGAACGGGCATTTCTGATTCCGGTGTTACGGGCAGCGGCCGGCCCCTTGTTTGTCTGATGAATATAGCGAATTTCTGGTGCGGATTCTTTTTTTAAAGATGCAACAATTTGTTCTGTATCATCGGTTGAGCCGTCGTCAACAATTATAATTTCGCTGCATGGAAGATTCTGGCAAAGAACGGATTCCACTGCACGGCGGATGTGCTCGGCCCGATTAAAGGTGGGGATGATGACAGAAATGTCGCTGGGATATGCCATTTTCAACAGTGATCGTTTTTCGAGTTGTCCTGATATTATATTCTGACAGATCTATTTCCATATAGAATGATTGTCAGGGTTTTGACTGGCTTTTCACCAACGTTTGAGTATAGTAATGCAAAATTGTTTCATACCATCCGTGAGATTTAAAATCTCCTTAAAATAAATCAGGTTATAAATGGGCAACGAAATATTAATCAACGCCACCAGCTATGAAATCAGGGTCGCGCTCCTTGAAAACGGCCACCTGGCCGAATACCATATGCAGCGCCCTGCAGAAAAAGGCCTGGTGGGCAATATCTACCGTGGCAAGGTCGTACGCGTTCTGCCCGGTATGCAGGCCGCCTTCGTCGATGTAGGTCTTGACCGCACAGGGTTTCTCTATGTTGACGATGTCTATATCTCTCTGCCCGATCTTGAAAAACGTATGGACGGCAATGAGCAGCCCTGCGGCAAGATCGATTTTTCCGCGCCGAGTTCGGAAAATGATATCCGCCGTGTTGCCGGTATGAATATCGAGGATCTCCTTGTTGAAGGGCAGGATATCACCGTCCAGGTTGCCAAGGATCCCATAGGCACCAAGGGCGCCCGGTTGACCTGCCACATCACCCTGCCCTGTCGCAACCTTGTTTTTATGCCCCTCACAGACCATATCGGAATCTCGCGCAAGATAGAGGATGAAGATATTCGTCAGCGCCTGAGGGAGCGTATTGAACTCCTGCGGCCGAGTGGTACTGGTTTTATTGTCCGTACCGTTGCTGAACACGCCAGGCTCGATGAACTCGAGGCTGATATGGAGTTTCTCATGCTTCTCTGGGATGAAATTCGTGATATTTCGACCAAATCCCACCCGCCTTCATTGATCTATGAAGATCTTGACATCACCTTTCGCTCGGTCAGGGATCTCTTTACTCCCGATGTCGACCACCTGATCATAGATAATATCCACACCTACCAGAAACTGCTCAAGTTTGTCCGCACGTTTGCACCGCAGCTTCAGGACCGTATCGTTTATTATGAGGGGCATTCGCCTCTGTTCGAAGCCCACGGCATCGAAGTCGAGATGAGCCGTGCCATCGAAAAAAAGGTGTGGCTCCGTTCCGGCGGCTACATCGTCATCGAGTCCACCGAGGCACTCACCGTCATCGATGTCAACACCGGTCGTTATGTCGGCAAGAACGATCTTGAGGAAACCATTTTCAAGACCAACATGGAAGCGGTCAAGGAAATCGCCTACCAGCTGCGACTGCGGAACATCGGCGGTATCATCATTATCGACTTTATAGACATGGAGGACGAACTGCACCGGGAAGAGCTGTTCACCTCGTTTAAAGAGGCGGTCAAAAAAGATAAATCAAGAATCAACATCCTCAAACTCTCGGAATTCGGTCTGGTGCAGATGACAAGGAAGCGAAGCTGTGAAAATCTCAGCCAGATGATGTGCGAACCCTGCTACTACTGCGCAGGAGAGGGAACTTTGAAGTCCAGGCGAACCATCTGTTACGAAATATTCCGCAAAATTTTAAGAGATTCCTCACGCAACCCGGTCAAGAATATTCTCCTCACCGTACACCCCAGAGTGGCTGACATGCTCCTCAAGGAAGAAGAACAAATGATCGAAGAACTTGAAAAAGAAACGGGAAAGCGACTCACCATTGTACCTGCAAAAAATCTCCACGTGGAAAAGTACAATATTTCCTGGCAAAATGGTGTCTGAGTAAAGTATTAAAGACTCCAGGGTACCTTGAAAAATCAGATTTTTTAAGGTGGCCGAAAGCCCTCCCCCAATTCCCGACTCAAAGAACATCATAAAACCATCTTAAAAAAAATAACCATGCCAAAGAGAAGCAGATTTAACAGGACCAGGACCAGGCGTTCAGGCAGATCTTTTCTGCTGACCATTTTCACTCTTGTTATTGCCGGCGCGATTGCCCTTGGCGTCATCATGTTTGAAGGAGAAAAACCGACTGTAACCCTTAAAAAACAGGTCCGTTACCTTGGGGCGAATTCAAATGTTGCACTTGAGATCAGTGATAAGAAGTCGGGCATTCAGACCATCCGGGTCTCTGTCAGGCAAAATAATACAGAGCATGAGTTCTTCAACAGTACAACCCCCCGAAAAAAATACGGTCCCAAGGCCGGTCCGGCCAAGGTCGAAAAAAGTATTACCCTGAACACCTCCAAAAAAGATTTTAAAGACGGCGATGCTCAACTGATCATTGAGGTGAGGGATTTTTCCCTGCGCGGATTACTCAAAGGTAACCTCACCCGGCTGGAGGAGCAGGTTAAGATTGACACAAAACCGCCGACAATCAACATCCTGCACTCCGAGCGCTATATAAAACCTGGTGGAGCCGGGATTGTAATCTACTCTGTTTCTAAGGATACCGCCCGTCACGGCGTCCGCTTCAACAATAATTTTTATCCGGGTTTCCCTGTTGCCGACGGACGGCAAAACACAAACAATGCTTTTATCGCCCTTCCCTACGATGCCCTCAAAATAGAAGAGTCAAAAGTCGTTGCTGTAGATCAGGCAGGAAACATGGCAAGTCGAAGCTTTATCCCCACCATGAAAAAGGTCCGCTGGAAAAAGGATCGCATCAATGTCGGCGACGGTTTTCTCAACCGTAAAATTCCGGAGTTTGAAGAGTTTTATCCTGACATGAAGGGAGAACTTGTCGACAAATATCTTTACGTCAATGAGACGGTCCGTCAGCAAAATAATGCACTGATTAAAAAGCTGTGCAGTAAACCGCAGGCTGAAAGGCTCTGGCAGGGACAATTTTTGCGAATGCCGGGCTCCACCCGGGCAAATTATGCCGATCACCGCACCTACTATTATAAGGGAAAGGCCATCGACAAACAGGTCCACCTTGGCGTGGACCTCGCCTCAACAAAAAGGGTCGAGGTAAAAGCGGCCAACAAGGGCAAGGTCATCCATGCAGGTTATCACGGCATTTACGGCAAAATGGTGATTCTTGATCATGGCCAGGGGGTCTTCAGCCTCTACTCCCACCTCAGTCAGATGCTGGTGCAGCCGGGAGATGTCATCGAAAAAAACGTCCCGCTGGGCCTTACCGGCACCACGGGAATGGCCGGCGGCGACCACCTCCATTTTTCCATGCTCGTTAACGGACTGTTTGTTACACCCAAAGAGTGGTGGGACCCCCACTGGATCGCCGTAACCATCGACCAACCGCTGGTTGACTCAAAATTCTAGAAATCTTCCAGGACAATCGGCGACGTATTGATCATTTAATTTACGGGTTTGTACCAACCAGTTTATAACGACCTGTGATCTGGACAGCGAAGATGGTTTTCAAAAAAAAACCGCCACTGTGGGATTTTTCTGGCGGTTAATCTTCGTTCTCGTAATCAGGGCCTTTGCAGAGATGACAGCGGAGCATGGGGTCGTCCTTGTCAAAAATAAACTCCCACCCTTTTTCTTCAATTTCTTCGGCTCGCTCCTGGCCGCAGCGGATACAAACCCAGCGGTCCCCTTCATCAGTCTCAAATAAATGCATATTCAACCTTCCTTTTTCTACAGTGGTATTTAATAATTTTGTTATTTACTGGCTGAATATTTACTCTGCAAGACCGAAAAAGAAAACCATGATTTGTTGCTTAACCAAGAAAGCTGAAACAGCATACACGCTGATTGATCAGGCCTGCTTGGAGAGAACAGGCTATACCTTGCAGGCATCTTCTGCCTTGTCGATGTTGCCCGGAAAAAAATGAAGGCCGTTGGCCTGGCGAAACATGGATATATACTGCTGAACGGCGAGACCAACCGTAGGGGTATGGATAACCCCGTCAGCTCATCAATATCACTTTTGATCAGGGCGTGAACAAGGGTAACGTTACGGTCAAAGAGCGAACGGATGTAAATAAATTTTTCTATGGGGTTTTCCTTACTGTCGACCTTGATTTTTGAATTTTCAACCTGATGTTCAAGGTCCCTCACAGAAGGTGGCAGGGTCGCTTCAAGACCGAGTCATAGTCTCTCACCTTTGGTGAACGCAGTGCCTTTATTCACAAAACCTATTGAATTAAGGACCGCACCACTGGTATAAACGAGGATCGCTCACCTATTTCCTTACTCGTCGTACTTGAAAGCGTAATGTTTTTCAGACATCCTTCTGCCCCTTATTGATTATTCTGCAGGACAAATTCAGATGGGTTGTTCCGGTTTGATCAACCCCGCGGGCGATCCCGGACGGTGACTTTGCACACATGAAAGACTGGCATACCATTCTCGACCAATCGATCACCACCGCATCCGGTCTATCTCACCATTTTCAAATAGATTGTACAGCATTGGAAAAGGTAACAACAACCTTTCCCATGCGGATCAACCCCTATTATCTTGACTTGATCAAAAAAGCAGGGGAGCCCATTTTTCTCCAGGCCGTACCCGACGTGCAGGAGCTTCATGAGTCGGCCTGCATTGAAGATCCTCTGGGCGAGGAAAACCTCAGCCCTGTTGCCAACATCGTTCATAAGTACCCGGATCGAGTCCTCTTCCTTGTGTCCAGTCGCTGTTCCATGTACTGCAGGTTCTGTACGAGAAAACGTAAAGTTGGAAAGTCGAATATGGTCATCACCCCTGACACCGTAGCCTCAGGGCTCGACTACATCGCAAAAACTCCGAAAATCAGGGAAGTTCTGCTGTCAGGCGGAGACCCCCTGCTTCTCGAGGATGAGCAGCTTGACCGCCTGTTGGCCGAGCTCTTTGCCATCCCGACGGTGGAGGTTGTCCGTATCGGCAGCAGGGTCCCCTGCACCCTACCCATGCGCATCACTGAAGGGCTCATCGCAGTGTTGAAAAAGTACCGTCCTCTCTATATAAACACCCACTTCAATCATCCCGCCGAACTCACCACAGAAGCTGGGCAGGCGTGTAACATGCTTGCCGACGCCGGTATTCCACTTGGTTGTCAGACTGTACTTCTCAAAGGCATAAACGATGATGCAAAAACCCTGCGAAAACTGTTTACCGGTCTGCTTACCATCCGCGTCAGGCCCTATTATCTGTTTCAGACAGACCTGACTGCCGGTACCGATCATTTTCGCACTACCACCGATAGTGGAATCGCCATCATGAAACAACTCATCAGCCACTGCTCCGGCCTTGCAGTCCCAACATACGCCATTGATGGCCCCGGAGGGATGGGCAAAATCCCGCTGAGCCCCGATTACATTTTAAACCGGGGCAAAGAGCTGGTTTTTGAAAATTTTATGGGTAAAACCTGTCGCTATCCTGAAAAAAACGATCTCCCCTAAACTTTTTCACCAATCCTCCCGAAAAATCAGTAGTTCCTTTTCGGCTTATCTGCAGTGGTGAACCATTTTATTCTTCACACTGTAGTTACTTGCCGATTTCAACGATTATTTTTTGAATAATAGCGCCTGAACGATCGCACAGACAAACCGGTGGTTCCAACAACATCATTTCAGCCACAGGGATGCTATCATGACTATGAAGCAGAATGAGGTGTTAAAGCAGGTCCTGAGGTCCGATGAGTTGCCGACCCTGCCAACCGTCGCCTCAAAATTGATCACCCTTACCTCCCGGGAAGATACTACCCTGACCGATATTGCCGATCTGGTCTCAAAGGATGTAGCACTATCCAGTAAAATCCTCAAAGTATCCAACTCTGCTTTTTACTCGGTTCCTCAGCAGATAGGCACCATCAAGCAGGCGGTTTCAATTCTCGGTATCAATGCGGTCCGCAGCCTTGTGCTGTCGTTCACCTTTCTGTCCATCAAAGCCGGGAAACAAAAAAGTCATTTCAACTTCACAAAATTCTGGGAACGCTCTCTTGCTTCAGCCGTATCAGCTAAACTTATTCTTGAACAGGTACCCGGTGCCGACACCGAGGAAATTTTTATCTCAGGCCTTTTACAAAATCTGGGAGAACTGGTGCTGGCCCGCACCTTTCCAGTGGAATATGATCAGGTAGTCAGTCAGGTCGATAACAACCAGGATGTCCCCCTGATTGCCGAGCAGGAGATATTTGAAACCGACCACTGTGTCATAGGCTTTGAGGTTGCTAAGAGCTGGGGGTTTCCAGACATTCTCCTCCTGCCCCTGCTGCACCACCATGACCCCGGTTCCTATACGGGAAAAGATAAAAAAATATCACAAACCGTACAGGCAGTGTACCTCTCAGATCTTCTGACCAATATCCTCTTTTCCAATACGCCTGATGAGTATCATCAGCGTTTTCGAAAACAGGCCGGAAAGATATTGGGACTCAAGCCCAGAGGGATCGATTCCATCCTTAATGAACTCCATAACCAGGTCGATCAGGCGGCAGAGTACTTCGGCCTGAATATTCACAACACCAAGTCAATCCAGGGAATTCTCCAGGAGGCAAATATTCGTTTGTCCCTTATGAATCTCGATTACGACCAGATGAACAAGCATCTGATTAAGGCAAAGATCGAACTGGAAAACCTCACAGTCGAACTTGAAGCAAAAAACAAATTGCTCGACAACCTGGCCAATCTCGACGGTTTGACCGGTGTCTTCAACCATAGATATTTTCAGAACTGCCTGGAACAGGAAATCAGCAGGGCCATGAGGGGTGAGAGCGAATTTTCCCTGATTTTCCTTGATATCGACCATTTCAAAAAGTTCAATGATACCTACGGTCACCAGGTTGGCGATTTTATCCTAAAAGAATTCTGTTCACTGCTACAGAGTAATCTGCGTAGACATGACACCCTGGCCAGGTATGGCGGAGAGGAGTTTGCCGTTATCCTGCCTGATACCACAGAGGAAAATGCAGCAACTGTTGCTGAAAAACTGCGTAAGCTTATCGACGACAGGACATTTGAGGATCAAAGGGACTCTTATTGTGTAACAGCAAGTTTCGGCGTAACCTCGGCCCGCCCGGCAACAGATGGCGGGTTTACAAAAAATGGTTTTATTTCAAGAGTTGATCAGGCCCTTTATGCGGCAAAAAATAACGGCAGAAATCGGGTAGAGCGATACCAGGTAAAAAAGAAATGGTTTGATTTTTAACCGGCGAAAGGAGTATTTTTTTGACCCCAGAAACTCACTCATTAACCTGAAACAAAAACCACCTGCAAGAATTCAGGCTATCCAGCTGATATTTATCAAAAAACAACCTGCAAACAACAAGTTTTATTAAAAAAACATCTATAAATAGTTATCCCAATGCTAAAGAGTGTTTGAGTTTTTGCATGGGAATGGAGTAGATAAGCATGAGTAACTTCGATGTCTCAACTTATTACTCTGTTTTTATATTTCAGCATGTCAAACGAAGATATCACATATAATTACTGCTTTGATTTTCCCGATGGCGGGAAAAAGCGTTTTTTAGTTCGTATAGACAGCGAGACCTTCGTCTATCGTTCGCCGAACTCGCTTTCCCCTGCCTGGGCGGAGCTGGAGAACCACCAGTGTCCGAGCTGTACACTTTCCAGCAAAGATAATGAGCTCTGCCCTATTGCCGCCAACATTGCCGACCTTGTTGTAAACTTCAAAGGTCTGGAATCGTTTAAGCCATGTACCGTTACCTGTATCACGGTTGATCGAACCTGCATCAAGGAAACCACGGTACAGGAGGGTCTGGCATCTATCAAGGGCATTATTATGGCAACCTCCGGCTGCCCGATAATGAACATCCTCAAACCTCTAGCCCGTTTTCATCTACCGTTTGCCACCGTCGACGAAGCGATGTTTCGTTCCATATCTGCCTATCTTCTTCGCCAGCACTTTAACAATTGTGCCGGCAAACAGGCCGATTTTGATCTGCGCCATATCAGTGACCATTATGACCGAATTCAGGAAGTCAATGATTCCATGCTTAAACGGATTCGCAAGACCTCCAATCTGGATGCAGACAAAAATGCCCTGATCATTCTCAACTCCCTTGCCCAGATCCTTATTATGGAGATTGAGGACTCACTCGAGTCCATCAAAAAGCTGTTCCCCTAGCCAGCCAGGGCCTCACATCATATTTTCAGGGTCCACATCAATCTGCAGACCAGTATCACCCTGTAGAAAATTCTTTTTTTCTTCCAGCAGCCAGTCGCAAATGTAATGCAGGCTTTGGTGAGCTGTACTGTGGATAAGCATCTGCCAGCGGAAACGGTCCTTGATTCTACTGAGAGGGCAAGGTGTTGGCCCCAGCAGCGTGGCGTAATGATCACCCCCCTCACTGTTTTGTCTGTTGATAAATGACCGGCATAGCTCGCCTGCCTTCATTGCCGTGTTCCTGACATGATCTTCCTCGGTACCAACAAAACGGATGTTGACCATTCGTTCATAGGGGGGAAAGCCAAGATCCCGACGGATTTCCAGTTCAGTTTTATACAGGCGGCGATAGTCATGAGAACTGGCCAGGTCGATGGCGTAGTGATCCGGACGGAAGGTTTGAATCACCACCCTTCCCGGTTTTTCACCTCTTCCGGCCCGACCTGTAACCTGGCTGAGCAGCTGATAGGTCCTCTCCGCTGCCCGAAAATCCGGCATATTGATTCCGCCATCGGCTGAAACCACACCAACCAGGGTCACGGACGGAAAGTCATGGCCCTTGGCAATCATCTGGGTGCCAAGCAGGATATCGATCTGACGATCATGCATTTTTTTGAGAATTTCATGGAATCGCCGCCGGTTGGAGGCAATATCAACATCGAGCCTGGCCACTGCAGCATCGGGAAATAATTCCGCCAGCTCCTGTTCCACCCGCTCGGTGCCGAAACCTACCGGAACAAGCTGATCCGAACTGCAGTGTGCACATATGATCTCTGTTTTCAGAGAGTATCCGCAATAATGGCAGAGCAGTCTGTTTTTACTCTTATGGTAGGTCAGGGAAATGTTGCAGCGGGTACATCTGACCACCTCACCACAGTCACGGCAGAGAAACATTGACGAAAACCCGCGACGGTTGAGGAGCAGCATTGATTGATTTCCGGCGGCAAGATTTTCGCTGAGCACCCTGCTGAGCTGCTTGCCAATTAATTTACCTGCAATCCGCTGCTGCTTGTTTTTAAGGTCGACCAGTTCCACTGTCGGCAGAGAGCGGTCTAAAACACGGTGGTTCATCTCAATGAGATGATACTTGCCCTCAGCAGCGTTATGATAACTGATTATTCCGGGGGTGGCCGATCCGAGTATGACGAGGGCATTGTTGAATTTTGCCCGGAGAACCGCAAGATCGCGGCCATTGTAACGTAGACCGCTGTCCTGCTTGTATGCTGAGTCATGCTCCTCATCGACAATGATCAGTCCGGGGTCAGCCAGCGGGGCAAAAACTCCTGAGCGGGCGCCGATGACAACCCGACAGGTTCCTGCCGCGGCAAGGCTCCACTGGTCGTAGCGTTCGCCCACGGAAAGCCCTGAGTGAAGGAGGACCACCTGCCCGGGAAAGCGGGAAACGAAATGGGATTCCAGCTGGCTTGCAAGGGCAATTTCCGGAACCAGGACAAGTACGTCGCGCCCGATATCAAGACACTTTTGAGCTGCACGGAGGTAGACCTCGGTCTTGCCGCAACCGGTCACACCGTGAAGAAGCACCACCTTGAACTCCTTTGTATCAATAAAATCCTTAACCTCCCTGACCGCATTTGTCTGGTCCGGAGAAAGTGTTTGTGGTATTTCAAAATGTGAAAACGGAACGCCAAGTGGTGTCCTGAAAATTCTGCTTTTTTCCTCAGTTACAAGATTTTCATTAACTAGTTTATCAATATATTTGTTAGCGCCTGAGTAGTGTTTACGAAGCTCTTTGAGCGGAACAAGGCCATTATCCAGCTCCTCACTGAGCCGCCTGACATAATCAAGAGTCCTGGCTTCACCATGTCCCAGTTTGATATCAAGCCTGTCACCAAGTTGTTCTCTCAGCCTGCTGAGCTGTTTTTTGTCTGGCTCGGTTGCAGAAAACAGCTCAGCAGGCAGCGAACCACAATACCTGAGACAGCGCTCAAGTTTTTTGACAGTCTCCACTCCTTTGACGACCAGGTGCCAATCTGCCTCACCGCTGTCGAGCATTTCGACGAGGCATGACCCGTAGCGTTTGGTCTTCAGCAGTTTTACAGCTGACTTGGCGCCGAGCCAGCCATTTTTTTCCAGCTCAGTACACCACGGCTCATTTTTTTCTCGACCGAGTGCGAGCAGTTGTTCCCGAGCGGAACTTTTGAATTTAAGGTGTCTTGAAAGTTTTTTACTGAGGCCGGCCGGCAATGCGGTTTTGATCACCTCACCAACAGGATGGTGGTAATATGAGGCGATCCAACGAAAAAAAATGACCATGCTGGGTGGAAAGAGAGGTTCCTGATCCCTGACTTCTCTCACCTCTCTCAACTTGTAGGGAAGATCCTCCTCCGGCTGATAATCGAGGATGTAACCGGTGACCGCCTGTCGTCCAAGTGGTACGATGACCCTTTTGCCGGGTAAAGAACCGGGCCATTTTTTCTCATCAACAAGGTAGGTGAGGGTCTGTCTGACCGGGGCGGCCACTGCCACTTCTACTCGAATCATTGCTTCATCCAAGTTATGAGATGACAGAAAAGCCGGACCATGGCATATTCGCTCCAGTTGAGAGACGTTGACAGGACAAGAGATCCCGGAAAATTACAGATCATAGCATAGAGCAGAGGAGTCGGCCAAGCCCCAAATGAAGATCAACTATCCGGATTCCCTGCCTGTTGTCAACCATCTTGCCGAGATCGTTGAGGCCATTGACTCCCACCAGGTGGTTGTCATTTCCGGCGAAACAGGCTCCGGCAAAACCACCCAGTTACCAAAAATCTGTCTGCAGATGGATCCTGACTCGGATCTCCTCATCGGATGCAGTCAGCCTCGCCGGGTGGCAGCGACCAGCGTTTCTGCCAGGGTTGATGAGGAACTCGGCGGGGACAGCGGCCTGGTTGGGTATAAGATTCGATTTCAGGATAAAACCAACAAGAACACCCGTATTAAATTCATGACCGATGGGGTGCTTCTGGCGGAAACGAAAAATGATCCGCTTCTGAAGCGCTACCGGGTTATTATCATAGACGAGGCTCACGAACGAAGCCTCAATATCGATTTCCTTCTCGGCTACCTCAAACAACTTCTCCCAAAACGGCCCGACCTGAAGCTGATTGTCACTTCGGCCACCATTGATACGGAAATTTTTTCACGCCATTTCAACGACGCCCCGGTCATCTCTGTTTCCGGACGCACATACCCGGTGGAAGTTGACTACGTCCCTCCTGAAGAATCAGAAACTGACGACAGTGAAGGATATGTCGAGCACTGTGCCACAGTAGTATGCGACCTGTTTGCGTCTTCTCCTCCGCGTGACACCCTGATCTTTCTGCCCACGGAAAAAGATATCCGACAATGCTGCCGTTTGCTGGAAAACCAACTTGAACATTTTCTCATTCTACCAATGTTCGGCAGGCTCCAGTCCGCTGACCAGCAGCGCATCTTTAAAGCGTCTTCAAAACCCAAGATCGTAGTTGCCACAAATGTCGCTGAAACATCCATTACGGTTCCCGGCATACGCTACGTCGTTGACTCAGGTCTTGCCAGGATATCACAGTACAATGTAAGGGCAAAAACCGTCGGGTTACCTGTCACCAGGATTTCAAGGGCCTCCTGCGACCAGCGGGCAGGACGCTGCGGTCGTGTCGGGCCTGGTCACTGTATCCGCCTTTTTTCCGAGGATGATTATAACAATCGATCCCGTTTCACTTTGCCTGAGATCAAACGGTCAAACCTGGCCGATGTCATCCTGCAGATGGTGTCATTCAACCTGGGCAACCCCGAAGAGTTCCCATTTGTCGAACCACCACAGAAAAACATCATCAATGACGGCTACAGGCTGCTCAGAGAGCTTGGAGCCATAGATGAAGGCGGCAGTCTGACCGAAACCGGCAGAACCATGTCCAGGCTGCCAATTGATCCCTGTATTGCACGGATTATTATAGCTGCAAGACAACACAACTGCCTCCGTGAAATCAAAATAATCGCATCTGCCATTGCCATTCAGGATCCGAGAGTACGACCAGCAGATAAAGAAAAAGCTGCGGATACCGCTCACCAGGAGTTCAGTCACCCTCATTCCGATTTTCTTGTTCTGCTCAACATCTGGAATCGATTTCACTCCACCCGGGGCAGGAGAAATTCCTGGTCGCAGCTCAAAAAGTTCTGCAAACGACACTACCTCTCCTTTCAGCGGATGCGTGAGTGGCTGGATCTTCATGAACAGCTCGACAGGCTGCTTAAACGATTGGACGGGTTTGCAGAAAACAGGCAAGAGGCGTCGTACGCTGATATTCACATGGCTCTCTGTTATGGATTTCTGCGAAATATTGGATCACAGAAACAGAAGAAGGACAAAATCTACCAGGGACCCAGGGGGCGTGAGTGTATGATTTTCCCGGGTTCCCACCAGTTTCACCAGGGTGGAAAATGGATTGTCGCAGCCTCTTTCATTGAAACAAATCGCCTCTACGCCCTTACCGTCGCAAAAGTTGAGCCACAGTGGATCGAAGCTGCGGCCGGTTCCCTGTTAAAACGCTCCTGGACCAACCCGCGCTACATGAAAAAAAGCGGCCAGGTGGTGGCCGATGAAACTGTCTCACTGTTTGGTCTGGTACTGTCGGCCAACAGGGTGGTTAATTTCGGCAGATCCGCTCATGGTAACCGAAAGGAGGCTCGTGAGATCTTCATCATGACGGCGCTGGTGGATGGAGAGCTGCATGGCCGCTACGACTTTCTTGAAAAAAATATCGGCCTGGTTTTAAAATGGCAGGAGGCTGAAGAACGGCTGCGCCGTAGAAACCTCCTTGGTGACTCAAGGTTGCTTGCTGATTTTTACGACAAACGGCTTCCTCCCTCTGTTTACGACCGTTTCACCCTGAACCGCTTCCTCAAATCCAAAAAAAGTTACACTTTTCTTGAGATGACAGACGAGGACATTCTTCTGCGACGTCCCGAGGATCATGAGTTGGCCGATTTCCCGGAAAAGATCATCGTCGGAAATTCTGAATTCCGCCTGAGCTATCAGCTGGATCCGGGATCTTCAAGAGACGGGGTGACGGTCCATATTCCGCTGCACATGGTCGATGGCCTGTCCCCTGCCCCTTTTGAATGGCTTGTTCCCGGGCTAATAGCTGAGAAAATCACCTTTCTCCTCAAGGGACTGCCGAAATCGTTGCGCAAACAGTTCATTCCCATCAGCAACACCGTGGATCTGGTTCTTGATGACATGGTGATGTATCGCGGCTCCATGCTCCAGCAGCTTGAACGGGCATTGATGAAAATCCATGGAAGGTCGGTGGGTCTGTCACAGTGGCCCAGGAAACTGCCTTCCCACCTGGAGATGAACTTCTCTATCCATAATGCAGAAGGCCATGAACTCAGCTGCACTAAATCACTTCACGGCGCCCTTACGGCCGTTGATGAAAAACGCAGCCACAAGGGAGCCATCGATTTTGAAAATGCGGCACAAAAACTGCTCGGTCCATGGAAAGAAAAATGGATCTCAAGCTGGGATTTTGAAGGACTTCCGGACCGTTTTGAGGTGAAAGGAAAAGACGGCACGGTGGGTGGTTATCTCTACCCCGCCCTGATCATCCATCGCAACCGGGGTGCCGTCACCATTGAGCTCCTAAAAAATCGTGAGGAGGCGCTTGAAAACAACAGGGAAGGCATCGCCTTCCTCTATCAACTCCAGGTCGGGCGAGAGTTTAAAACCCTGAAAAAGCATATCACAACAACCCTTTCCGGACCGTCCTCATTCTGGTTTTTTCAAGGCTTTGGCAACAAGGCTACAGCCGTTGAACAACTTCTCATTTTTATCCTGCAGGAGATTTTTGAAGTGGGTGACGGGACGATCCCCTCAAAAGAGGAATTCGATTCCGTGTCGTCGCAGATGAAGTCGGCACCCTTCTTCCATGAAGGACGCAAGCGATATGAGACCATCCACCAACTGCTCATCCAGAGGCTTGCCACCGAGGCCCAGATCCGTCGTTTTGGTGAGCTTGCAAGGAAATCGAGGACATTTAACAGCGAAACATTTGGCGAGTATAATAAGCTTCTTGAGTCACTGCTTCCCCACGACTTTCTCGAATACGACCCTGAACGACTCAGACACACTCACCTGTTCATGAAGGCGCTGGCAATTCGGGTGGAAAGGGCCCACGCCTCACCGGACAAAGATAGACGCAAAGCCTCAGAGCTGGCACCGCATCTCACCAGGTTTGAATTACTCAAAAGGAGATTCGAGTCCCCTGCCCCCCCCTGCCAGGAACTGCTCAACCGTTATGATCTGATGATCGAATCCTACAGACTGATGCTCTTTGCCCCTGAACTCAAACCACCTGTTCCGGTATCCGCTAAAAAACTGAAAATTGCCGCCGACGAAATAGAGCGCGACTGTTACTGAGGAAGTGATTACGCCATCACCTCAACTTATTTGAAAAATTGATGGCAGAGCAGAGTAAATGTAGGATCATGACTAGATTTCTCGAATCTGCTTAATCAGCTGGTCGAGTTCTTCGAGTTTCTTTTGGTGTTTACTAAATGATCTGGACGGCTCTGCATCCAGTTTGTTGAGGAGGAGCTTGCCGACTGGGTTGTAATACATCTGGGCCGGTTCGATTGGCCGGACAGGCTGTTGTTCGTACTTCAAAAGAGCAGAAGAGCCTTTGACGGCGGCTGCACGCAGCTGAATGAAGTCCTGGTACGCCTGGTTGGCGGTCGCGTTCGGCTTGTAGAAGTAGTGTTCTACTGGAATCAGCCGGTCATTTGGCAAATTGTCAAAGACAATCGCTGACTCGCCATTGTTTGTATCTAAGAGCGTTTTGATGAAAACACCTCCCTCAAAATCCAGACAGTTGGCAATGGTCGACTCAACTTCAGTCAGTGGCTGCAGCTCTTCCTTGAAGAGTTGCCGGACTCTTGAGTCTCGTCGGATCATCTGCTCGAGAAGACGGTAGTCTTTGAAGAGGTTTGCTGTCGCGGTCATCTTTTCGACGAGTCCGGCGGTCTCCGAATTGAGAGTCCGTCGCCAGAACTGGATATCCGTGGCCAGGAGGTCCTGAAAGATTTCTGGCGACAAACTGATCTCGGAAATAAACAACTTATGACCTGAGGGGATTCCTCGCAGGTTCGGTGTGTATTGCGTCGTCAACGGGAGGAGGGTCTCAAATTTTTTGTAGGTAATAAGCTTGTGATACCGGTCGATGAGCTTCTGGTTGTCAGCAACAAGCTGGATAACCTCTGCTCTTGTTGCCGGATCGTTAAAGCATGCGTAATCATTAAAACACTTGAGGTCCTGCATCTTGCCAAGGACTCCTGCCGGGTCGTTGACCGAAAATTTCAAGTTGTCCTTCGGCTGACCGCTGTCTGCCATTACGGAGTTCAGTATCTGAATTCCGGCAACAACCGGATCTTCATCGAGGCTAGTCCCAAAGCCGACAAGGAACGGATAGGCGTTGTCTGTCGTTTCCAGCGGTGAAAAGTACACCTCCGTTTTAAGGAACTCAGTAACCTCATCAGACAACTGCTGGTCCTGCGAGTTGATGCCGACAGCAGCGAGGACCAGCACCCCAATGAACAATAAGACAATACTCAGGAATTTCTTCACGTGACCTCCAGGTCTCAGATTACGTACAGGCCTCATCTGGCTAAAGCCATTAATGTCGGCTGTTATGCTCCAGAAGTTAACAAGGGGGTACAGGAGAGACTCACTCCGATGTCATTTGAGGAGTGCATCAGATAATTTTTGTAGTTGATTGGCGTTGACCTGCGCAGTAAAACGAACCGTCTTGCATCCGACGGGAGATTGAACTGAGTCTCCAGCGCAGACAGTCGACCAATCCCCTGGCGAGGTACGCTGTGTCAGAGCAATACACCAAATCGTCTTCTGCGAGCCAGGAGACAGACGCCGCTACCTGTCAAGTCCTCTAAGTCTACCTCAACAATTTTAGCTTCGCAACCAACTACTCAAATGGGGACGAACTGTTCGATATCAAGAAAACTCTGCCTGACCGGCTCACAAAGGTTTCGATCGAATTACCACTTCATGCCAGATGAAGACCTGATGTTTTGAAAAAATAATCGACGCTATTTTTCTATACAGTTGAAAGATATTCATTAACCTCTTTTTCAATCTGTTTTTCTATCTCATCGCCCAAAAAATGGACCTTGACCACTTCTTTGAACTGGCAGGTACCTATTGAGCACTCAATACAGCCTATTTCAAATTTAGCGAGAATCTCACCAACCTTTGGGTGTTCATCAATAACATCTTTTATCGGTCTTTCTCCAATACCGTTTAGAAGTTCCACAATTTCTCTCCTTTCAACGTATTAAGAATTTGCTTTTACCTGAAGTATAAGACGGAAAAATGCATTTTCAACAGGGGCAGACCTGAAGTGAGCCTTTTATCCCCCCCCACTGGTGTCCAAAATAAAATCGAAAAATTGACCTATGTCATTTCGTGTCAATCTCGAATTTTGTATTCTCAGATTCATAATGACACTTGTGTTGTCATTTGAAAATACTTATAGAATTTAAAAAAGGAGAATTATCATGTCAGGATGCGGCTGTAATAACGAGCATGGTGGAACAGGCGGACCTTTTTCCAAGGGACGGGAGTTGGTTGAATTTGTCTTCAATGCCCATGGTGGTGCGGTGCGCGATCAGCCGATCTCTCAAGGAGCGCTGGATATCTCCTGCCAGGGATGCAAGGCTTCCTTTACTCTGCAAACTTATGTTGGAAAATGTCCGGAGTGTGGCGGGGTTCATGCTGTTGCGCCGATGAATCCTGTTGCAGAAAATGTTCAGTTTGCTGGAGCCGACTTTACACTTCCTCAATAACCAACTGTTTTGACGAAATAACTGAGGGCGCCTTGGGAGATCAGGCTTAAGCTTGATTCGACTGACCAAAGGAAGGGCCAGGCAGTCTCAAATCAGTATTACTTGCTGCTTTTCAGGAGAAATTTGTTTAAATTTTCTCCGATGACTCCTGCCGCATAGTCTGAAATATGATCCGAATAGCTGTATAGAATATGACCGTCTTTGTGGGACCGGCAAACACCTTCTTTTGAATCACAGAGATACTGTAATGTATCAAATACTTGAATGTTTTTCGGGTCACCCGCCGCAACTGCATTCAGTAGATCTCTGTATTTTTTTGACAGCTGGAGGTGATGGTTGATTTCTATCAAGCACTGTTCATTGGGCTTATCCAGGATAATTTTATTCAATAAATCCGAGCTGGTCTTTCTTTCCATGCAGTCTTTGGGGTCAGGCAAGGTCGGGTTATCGACAACAAGAACTATTTTTTTCCCACCTTTAATGAGTGCTTTTGTCGCATTGGTCAGCCCTTCAAGGGCAGTATTGTAATGTTTGCTGTCCGGCAAACCGGCAATGGAGCTGGAGTTGCTTATTCTAAATAATGCTCTGGCAGCCATTACCAGGGCAACGGTCTCAATATTTTCCTGGTTGTTGATCGTCTCAATGGCAACCCTGGTAAGCTCCTGATACTGTCTGTAAATTCCTTTATCTGACAAAACAGGAACAGGCGCACCTTTGGGGCCGTTGCCGCCAATAAACAGCCAACGACCTTCCGGTGAGGATGTCCTGAACAATCCGTCATCAAAGGCAGCCGCCTTACTGTCACCAAGCAGGGCAAACCGTGGAGTCTGTCGGGAATCCTGTCTGCAAACTGCAAATAATTTTTTCTCCTCCGGGTTGGTTATCCCGCATTCATTGATCAAAAAATGCTTACTTATCCCCCCGCCCCACCCTGTCCTTTTATGTGGATTGATTTTGACTACAGCCCGGGATTCCAAACCACTTTTATAGAAACAGATAAATCCGCTGGTTCCTGCAAATATCATTGCGACCAGTAACGCAATGGTCTTCATTCTGGAATGTCGGCCAAAACGAAGCGGTCGTTCGATAAATTTCCAGGTTAACCAGGACAGCACGATGGAGAGCAGTACAACGCCAATCCGAAATTCTCTGGCCGGCTGCCCGCTTTGAATAATGCGGCTGAAAGAGAGTAGCGGCCAATGCCATAAATAGAGCGGATAGCTGATTAGGCCAATGCCAACCAGCAAGCCTCTGGAAAGTATGGCACGATTAAGCCATGCCCTGGATCCGGCAGCAATAAGCAGTACGGTTCCCGTGGTCGGCAACAGGGCCAGCCAGCCCGGGAAAAGGCTCTCTTTGCTTATGGTCAACAGTCCGGCAGTGATTAAACCGGCTCCGCAAAATGACAAAATATTTTTAAGAACAGAAGCCTTGGCCAGACTGAGATTCGGTGCGTATTTTTTGAAATGAAGAGTGGTGTAAGCGAGAATTGAGCCTGCCAGCAGTTCCCAAAATCGTGTCTGAGGCGTGTAAAAAGCAGCTATTGCATCATTTCGTATGGTGGTTACGTTCAGCAGCAGTGAACTGATAGCAATCACACAGGTAATGATAAGAAAGTTGACCTTTCTCTTCCATGCGGCCCAGAGGAGAAGCGGCCAAATAATATAAAACTGTTCTTCAATGCCAAGCGACCAGAGGTGGAGCAGTGGCTTGGTGTTGGCATCGTTGTCAAAATAACCGCTTTCATTGAGCAGTACAAAGTTGGATATAAAGCCGGCACCACCGGCAATGTGTTTTCCCAGCTGAGTCAACTCATCATCAAGCAGGGCGAACCAGCCCAAGGTTAAGCAGGCGACCAATACCAGCACCAGTGCCGGGAATATGCGCCTGATACGGCGGGAATAAAATTCAATAAAGCTGAAGCGGTCGTGTTCCAGGTTTTTAAAAATGATAGTCGAGATAAGAAAACCGGAAATGACAAAAAAAATATCCACTCCGATCAATCCGCCCTTAACCCGGGTTGGAAAGGCGTGGAAGCCAACAACCAGGAGAACCGCGATGGCCCTTATACCATCTATATCGGCACGATACTTGGGATGGGACAGATGTGCTGGCTTGGGGGCTTTATCTGTTTTGTCAGTGTGAGAAAGGTGACTCATTTACTGCTTTGAAATTATACTTAACAGATGATTTTGCGAGGTAAACGAAGATATCCGGTAAAAGGCGCAAAGTCTAACCCTTTACCCTACGGTTGTCATCGAATATGTGAAAGTGCTTTGAGAAAACAGCAACAGAAAAGAACCAGGTGCTGGCTTTGAGATGATTACCGTCAGGTATTTTGGGGCTCACCGATAAATTGGGAGGTTTGGGAGTGGAGACTTTAATCCGGGCAAAAGAGGACTACATTGTCCCTTCCTCTCTTTTTCGCAAGGTACATGGCAGCATCTGCGTTTTTTGCCAGTTGAGTTTCGTCATCGCCATGTTCGGGATAGATGGCGACTCCAATACTCGAAGAGATGTTCATGACTGGATAACCAGCTACTTTGAAGGGTCTGTTGAGTGCCTGATGGATCTTTTCTGCCACTTCCAAAGCATCAGTAGATTTTTCTATGGTCGGCAGTAAAACAACAAACTCATCACCACCAAATCGCCCTACCGTATCCGCTTCACGTATGCAGTTTTGCAGTCGTTTGGCAACCACTTTTAACAGTAAATCACCTGCATTATGGCCATGATTGTCGTTAATGGGTTTAAACTTGTCGAGATCGATAAAAATTAGTGAAAGATTTCCTGCTTTTCTCCTGGCCTGGATAATTGCGTATTTTAATCGATCGCTGAACAGTGCGCGGTTGGGTAACTCTGTCAGAAGGTCGTAAAGCGCTGTTCGCTTCAACTCCTCTTCCATCAGTTTTCGCTGAGTTATGTTTTTGGAAATACATATAACATAATCCACCCTTCCGAGGTCGTCCATGATTGGCTTGACCGTTGTCAGGTAATAGTGTTCACCGTCAGAATTTGAGACACAGACCTCAAGACTGTGGGCTTTACCGCTGTCAAAAACCTCTTTCACAACAGCAAAACGTTTATCAGCCTCCTCCTTGGGAAAGAAATCCCAGATTTTTTTACCGATAATATCCTCTGGCTTTTTTATATTAAGGCCAGCGGCAAATTGTCGGTTGACGTAAAGATACTGTCCCTCATGGTTGAAGGAAAAAATCGGATCACTGGAGTCATCGAGCATGGTTCGGTACCGCTGCTCTCTTATTCGTACCTGCTCCAGTTTCTGGATCAACTCATCTTTTGTCAAATTATTCAATTTGCTGATTCCATGAAAAAATATCTGCAAATATTTGCGATTTTCGGGAAATTACTTCGGGCTCTTCGGCAATCGGACCACCATTACCGGAACAGGGGAACGTCTGAGAACCCGACGGACCGTATTACCCAGCATGGCGTCCTCAAGAGTCGAGTGTCCATGACTGGCCATGACGATCATGTCAGACCCTGAGCTGGCAGCGAATTCTATGATTTTTTCCACGGGGTGGCCAAGCTCCACAGCAATATCATAACTGACAAAGGCATCATCAGGTCTGCCTGCCTGAATTTCCTCACAAAATTTTCCTACACATTTTTTGATGAATGTGTCATCACGTTTTCTGGTGAGCAGTGTTTGTCGAGCCTCTTCCAGGCTCTGTTTTTTCATATCCTCCCACATCTCATCCGGGATATAGCCGATGAGGCTTCGATCAAGATCAGGTGCCGACCTTACCACATGGAGTACAGTGAGCTCGGCATTGTATTGATGAGCGAGGCTGGCCGCATAGGCAAAGGCATGACGTCCTGCTTCGGACAGGTCAGTGGTGTGGAGTATGTTTTTTATTGCGATCTTGGGAACATCCATGACATCACCCTGATATGGTTGAATTTTGACTACGAAGGTTGCGCACAGTACACTCTTTTAAGGCCACCTTGAAACGTGTGGTTTCAAAATATGTTCTTCATTATACGCACATTATCGGACAATGTTAAACACTCTTCCATTTCTTTCAAACAGTGTAACTATTCAGCTGCACTCCATCTTCGTTCATTTCGAAGTCTGCGCTTACCTCAACAGTTACAGTTCAGTGTAGTGGGCTATTTCTTTCCCTTGCTGAATTGTGACCAAACAGTCAGGATAAGCGGACCACCCGGCAGCTCAATGCAAGTGAATAACTGTTTGATTTTTTAATGACTGTATTAATGACTTCTGGTATCCTCCCATTCATCAAGAAATCTCTGGGAAACACCTCTGTGTCCATCTTTTCCACACCTGACCAATGTCCATAAAACTCCTCGCCCTTGAACTCTATCGCGCTAAACAGAAGGTCACCGACCTTGAACAGCTGCTGGCAGAAGCTCCGCCTGCAGAGCTTCAGTCAATTGAAGAGGAACTGCGTATTGTCCGTTCAGAGCACGACATGATCCAGAAGATGTTCGACAGTAAAAAAACATCCGGGGCCGAGCAGCTTCTGGAGCATAGACTCAAATACGGGAAATTTAAAATATGACTTCAGTTCTTCAGCTCTATGATCGTCTCATCCTGCGACGTCCCCTGATTGCCCTGCTCGCCACCCTTACTCTCTGCGGCTTCTTCATCTCCTGGACTGGTGATTTCAAACTCGACGCCTCGGCCGACAGCCTGGTCCTTGAGAACGACAGCGCACTTCGCTTTCACCGTAAAACAGTAGAGGAGTATGGGACCACCGATGTCCTGCTTATCACCTACTCTCCTTCTGAAGGACTTTTTGAACCCGCCACCATCCATAAAATTGGCTTGCTGCGCGATGAACTTAAGAGTGTCAAAGGGGTAGCCTCGGTAACCACTATTCTTGATGTGCCCCTTCTCTTCAATGCTGGGGTGACGCTCAACGAGCTTGCCAACAGTGATAAGATCAAGACTCTTGAGGACAAGGATGTCGACCACCAGGCAGCCGTTGCCGAACTGCTTGAGAGTCCGCTTTACCGGAACCGTCTTGTGAGTGCAGATCAGAAGACCAGTTCGATCCTTGTTAATCTTTCAAGTGATCCCGAATTCAGTGATCTGATCAACAGCCGCTATGGACTGCAGGAAAAAATCAGAAACCAGACCGCCACTCCAGAGGATCATGCGGCCCTCGATCAACTACAGAAGGATATCGGAAAACGCTCCGCCTATATCACCGCAAAGCAGAATCGATTGGTGGCAGATATTCGCACTGTCCTTGACAGGCATCGCAATGGCGCCGAACTTTTTCTCGGCGGCGTGGCTATGATCGTCTCGGACATGATTTCGTTTATTCAGGATGACCTGTTTCTTTTTTCCATTGGTGTATTCTGCTTTCTCATCCTTACCCTGTCCGTCATCTTCCGCCGGCCGCGCTGGGTGATCCTTCCCATGTTCTGTTGTCTCACTGCCGGTCTTACCATGGTAGGCTATCTCGGCTGGTCCAGCTGGCCGGTGACAGTGATTTCGTCCAATTTTTTTTCACTGATGCTGATCTTCACCATGTCGCTGACCATCCACCTCATCGTTCGCTTTCGTGAACTGCAGGCCATTGATCAGTCTCTCAACCTTCATGACATGGTCCTTGAGACGGTCCGCTCAAAATTTATCCCTTGTCTCTACACCACACTGACCACCATTGTCGCCTTTGCCTCCCTGCTCGTCTCAGGTATCCGGCCGGTGATGGATTTCGGAATGATGATGACCATCGGCCTGATCCTCTCGTTTAGTCTCTCCTTTATCCTCTTCCCCACTTTACTGCTGCTGCTCCCCAAAAGATCCGAAGAAACATTAAAGAGTAAAGAGAGCCGCCCGTTCACCCTGATCTTTGCCCGTTTCACCGAGGCACACGGCATGAAAGTGCTCGCTGCAGCCCTTTTGATCACTGTTTTTTCTTTACTGGGCATCAAACAGCTCAAGGTCGAAAATCGCTTTATCGATTACTTTCGTTCTTCCACCGAAATTCACCAGGGTATGCTGGTCATTGACCGCCAGCTTGGCGGCACGACCCCCCTGGATCTCGTTATTGATTTTCCTGAAGAAAAATCAGATGGCGAAGTAGAAGATGCTCCCTTTGGAGATGACGACCCGTTTGCAGAGGACGATCCATTTGCCGAAGAGACAACCGATGGCAACGACGACTCAATTGCTTCCAAGTGGTATGTCTCCAGTGTGCTCATGTCAGATATGGAGCGGATTCACGACTTTCTCGAAGGACTTTCCGAGACCGGCGAGGTGATGTCCATTGCAACGGCCATGAAAATTGCCAGGCGCCTCAATGAAGGAAGCGAACTCGACAATTTCGAAATCGCCCTGCTCCATAAAAAAGCACCGCAAGATATCAGAGAACTTCTCATCACTCCCTATCTTTCACAGAATGAACCCCAGGCAAGATTCACCACCCGGGTCATGGAAACCGACAAATCAATGGGCCGGGAGGCCCTGCTCGCCAAGATCCGTACCTTTCTTATGGACGACATCGGTCTGGCCGAAGATCAGTTCCATTTCACCTCCATGTTCGTCCTCTACAACAACATGCTCCAGAGTCTCTATCGTTCACAGATATTGACCATTGCCATGGTGTTTATTGGCATCATGGTCATGTTCCTTATCCTCTTCCGCTCCATCCGCCTTGCTTTCATCGGCATTATCCCCAATCTCCTTCCTGCCGCCATGGTTCTCGGCACCATGGGCTGGTTCTCCATTCCGCTGGATATGATGACCATCACCATTGCCGCTATCACCATCGGCATCGCCGTGGACAACACCATCCACTATATTAACCGCTTTCAGATTGAATTCAGGCAAGACAGAAATTATCTGGCGACCATTTACCGATGTCACGGCTCCATCGGACGTGCCATGTACTACACTTCGATCACAATAATCATCGGATTTTCCATCCTGGTGATTTCAAATTTTATTCCCTCCGTCTACTTCGGCATGTTTACCGGTCTTGCCATGTTGGTTGCCCTGCTTGCCGCTTTGACCCTGCTGCCCCAGTTGCTGCGCCTGCTTAAACCGCTTGGTCCGGAGGGTTGATCAATAACTTTATCTGGCTCTCTATGATGCTCAGCTATTGTTTCATAAATTCTGCCCCAGTCTACCTCAGGAAAGGTAGGAACTGTTTGATTTAGAGCTACTTAACTTTATCTCAATACCACCTTGGTGGCTGATGTCTGAAAAGCGCACTCTTGCAATCATCTATTTTTCAACGGTCGTAACCATCGGTTCGCTTTATGCGGCGCAACCGATTCAGCCTTTATTCCAGGAAGAATTCTGCCTCAACCGCTTTCAGGCCATATTGTTCACCACCCTGATGATGGTACCTCTTGGGTTCGCTCCCCTGCTTTACGGTTTCATTCTTGAATCATATTCATCAAAATCTCTTGTGCGAGGGGCCATCCTCTTTCTCGGACTCCTGGAGATACTCTTTGCCTCGGCGGATCACTATCTTGTCCTGCTTTCCATCCGAGCTGTTCAGGGGCTAACCATCCCTGCTATTCTCACCTCGCTGATGAGTTATATTTCTCATACCTCGTCCATCAAGAATATGCAGAAGGCAATCGCCTTCTACATTGCCGCAACCATTATCGGCGGATTTCTTGGCCGTTTTCTCTCAGGATTACTGACCGAGCTCTATAATTATCGACTGTTTTTCTACATTCTTGGAGGTTGCCTTGTCAGCTGTTTTTTTCTGCTCTCGACTCTAAAAAAAGATGTCAACCTTCACTACACCAGACCCGACATTGTACAAATCAAAAAAATTCTGACATCCCCTCAGGTTCTATGGATATATTTCTCTATATTTTTAATATTTTTTGTCTTCTCCGGTCTGCTTAATTTTCTGCCGTTCAAGCTCAAGCAGCTCGACCATTCCATGGGAGAGGCCGATATCGGCCTGATCTACCTCGGCTACTCCATGGGCGTTGTCGCAGCTGTCAATATACCGCGAATTATCACTCTCTTTGGCACTGCTCCAAAGGCTGCAAAAGCCGCAACTCTGCTCTACCTTATTGCCACCGCCCTCTTTCTGCTGGAGAGTCAATGGATCATATTCGGAGCCATGTTCGTCTTCTGTTTCGGGATGTTTACGGTACACGCCCTGTTATCAGGTTACGTCAACACACTGGCCACAAAAAGTAAGGGAATTACCAACGGTCTCTATATTTCATTCTACTATACCGGCGGCTGTTTCGGGTCCTTTGCACCGGGTGTCATTTATGAATATATGGGATGGTCCGCGTTTATATTTTCCCTGATGGCAACGCTGCTGCTCGCTTTTGTTTTCATATCCCGAATCGGTGGGGATGGGGAGAAAGTATAGATAATCAGGAAAGCCCGGCAACGGCAACACTCAGATCCGCTTCAAACTCGGAAACTGAGTTGTAGAACACAGAGGAACCGGCGGAAAAATGGAGAAGGATGTCGTTGAGGGGGGCAGGGATATAGGGGAACAGTTTCTTCAAATTAAAAACCCTGTCACCTGCAACCAGTGAAAGGTCTCCGGTGTGCAGGGTTTCAAAGACTTTTTGGCCCATTTCAGGGTGGTCGATAACATCCTGGGCCCGAAAATTCTGCTTGCCGATAAGGTAGAGTAGAACATTTCCCAAGCCGTAGAGGTCAAGGGCGAAGGGTCTTTCCGGCAGATAAAAGTCATAGTCGAAATCAATCCAGCGAAATCTGTTGTCTGAGCGGTCTACAAAAATGTGGTCCCGGCGGATGTCGCCGTGCTTGAGGCCGTTCTCATGGAGAAGCCCGATACCTGTGACCGAGGTCAGAAAGCGTTCGAGCACCTCGGGCAGGTGGAGAGACACATAATCTTCGTGAGAGTCACTGAGCCTGCTGATGTAGGTGTCGAGTCGCCTGCCGTCAACAATATCGAGGATGCGAACAAGATTTTCGGCCTCGTCGAGGACTGAATATCCGTGCATGAAGTGCGGGTGATCACCGACCAGTTCCAAAACCCTGGCCTCTTTTTCAGGGCTGCGGTAACAGGTGACTTTCAAACCGCCGATGGTCAGTTCGTAGGTCTCGTGGAAGACAAGCTTGATGATATAACGCTCGTCGTTGAACAGATCATAAACCTTTGGAACCCAGGGCTTGATCTGGTCGTCTATACCAAAACGCCCCTCCCGGGTATGGCCGATAATGATAAAGTAGCGGTCATCCACATGGATGATATCGCCGTATTCAATGGAGGTGAAATCAGAGGTGTCAGTAAAAATCCTCGGCGAGCGTCGAAGCTTTTTCACAACCCGGTGACGCTTAAGCTTTGGGACCAGTTCCTCAGGGTAAAGGCTCCAGTCAATCATCGCTGCCCACAATCCAGGTGGTGAAGTTGCCACTGTGCTGGGCAAGGGTGTTGGAGATTGAACCGAACAGGAACTCTTCTGCTCTTGAGACCCCACGTTTGCCCACTACAACGGTAGTATATTCGCCTTCTTTGCGAACCTTGATCAACTCCTCACTGATGGTCCTCCCCTCGGCATAACGGTTGTCAGTGGTAATCACACCATCGGCCACACCGGCCTTAACGAGTAATTCCCTGCCGTCACTAAACACCCGGCCTGCCTTATCGTCCTGCTCTTTCCTGTAATCGTCGAGAATACCGCCCTGCATGTAGAAATCCGGAGGCGGTTCCGGATAGATATGGAGAAGGCAGACTTCGACCTCCTCCATACCACAGACCAGCCGGGCAACATAACGCAAGGCTCGAAAAGAGGTTTCGGTTTCATCAACAGCAATCAGTATTTTTTCTTTCGCTGCCATCAGAGTCTCCTCCGAAAAGTTCAAGATAGCCTCAAGCGGATATCATGATCCAACCAGACAGGTTGAATTCAGCTCTTGCTCCAATAATCAGTATCGACCATCAAAACCGGGTTTCCAGCGTTCAAGAAGTTTAATCAACTGGACCATGGTGTGATGGGTTGGTGTGGCAACACCATACTCTTCACCACGGCGGCAGATGGCACCGTTCAATGCGTCAATCTCAGTAGCCCTGTCATCAAGCAGATCCTGAAGCATTGAAGACAGATTACCTGCACTCTGTTTGCAGGCGTCAAAAAGCAACTCGTAGAGGTCGGGGTAAACAAGATCGATGGAAGCCGCCTCAGCCACACGGGTCCCCTCATCGAGCAGCCTTTTCATGAGAGTCACAGACTCCATTTTGGTGAGCAGGTGGCCGTTTGGTATGCGCAGGATTGAAGAGAGCGGATTAATAGCTGAATAGACAATCACCTTGCACCACAGTCGGCCGAGAATACGGTGAACCATCTGGCTCATGATGCCGCAGTGGATAAATTCTTTGCAGATCAGCTCGAGTCTTGGGCTGAAGCCCCCGTTAAGCTCGCCAAGGTAAGTCTTACCCATACCGCCGTGTCGGACTCTGGAAGGCCCCAGTGAGGTGGCTGACATAAAGGTGAACCCGGCAAGAATAAAATTGGAATCAAACAGTTTTTCAAGAATCTCGATGTTGTCGAGACCGGTCTGCAGGGTAAGAATGGGGGATTTTTCGCTCACCAGGTGAGCTATGGAAGAAGCAGCTGTGAGGGTGGCCTGGGATTTGACAGTCAATAAAACCAGGTCACATTGGTTAACCGTGGAGGGATCATTTGCCGCCTTGACAGGCCGCCGGCTAACAAGGTCAGGATTTGATTCGCCAAGCTCCATCAAGGCGACCCCTTCACGATTAATCCCCTCGACCACCTCCTTGTTGCTATCGATGATGGTCAAATCATGGCCTCCCCTGGCGAGAAAGGCTGCAAAGAGTCGGCCAATGGCACCACCGCCTACGATGACGATCTTCATGACGGCCTCCAGGTAAAATCTGGTCACAGACATGGGTGTCTGCTGCTTTTGGAACAGCGAGAGGCTGCCCTCTATACTTTAATTGTATAGGCGGCCGTGAGAGAAATCAAACGGGATTTGAATCAGCGGATCTCAATACCGTTTTCGGACAGGGTATTCTTGACCTGGGAGATGGGTACCTCACGACGGTGAAAAATGCCGGCGGCAAGTGCTGCTTCGGCTTTTGTCTCCTGGAACACATCGACAAAATGGTTCGCGTTGCCGGCACCTGATGAGGCTATGACCGGTATGGAGACAGATTCTTTCACCTGATTGATCAACTCATGATCAAAGCCGGAGTTGGTGCCGTCTTTATCGATACAGTTGAGAAGAATTTCACCGGCGCCAAGTGCTTCGGATCCCTTTGCAAGCTGCACTGCGTCAAGATCGCGCCCTTCCCTGCCCCCTTTGATGGTACACTGGTACCAGCAGTACTCTTCACCTTCAGGCCCCGGGAAACGTGTTTTGATGGTGTTGTGCTCTGTATCGGAAGGAGCGGCCACGTATATCCGGCGGGGATCAACGGAAATGACTACGGCCTGGGCGCCATAGACCATTGAGATCTGCTCAATGGATGAGCTGCCTGTTTTTTTGCCGCTGCGGAGATACTGTTCAACAACCTCAACAGCATCTGAGCCAAGGGAGATCTTATCCGCGCCGGAGCGGAAGTATTCGGAAGCCACATCAAGGGCGGTATGAAAGACACCATTTTCATCGGTAAATTCCCTGATGCCTCCGCCAATGGTCAACGGCACAAAGACATTTTCCGAGGTGCGGCGCAGGACCTCGAGCATGGGCTGGTCCTGCAGTGGAAAGTCGCGAAATCCGGTGATGTTGAGAAAGGTGATCTCGTCGGCCCCTTCCAGGTAGTAGCGCCCTGCAAGCTCCACCGGTTTGCCGAGATTACGCACGGTTCCCTTGTCGCGAACATCGTACTGGTCTCCCTTTGTGACAACAAGATCACCGTTGTCGTTGGAGCGGACATCGAGGCAGGCAATGATCCGTCTGGCAATTTGAGTTGGCGCATCGCCTGCAGTACGGCTTCTGATTTTAATTGGGCTGTCCTGGCTGGCATCACCTTTTAAAAAGTTATCGATGATCCGCAACCCCGGCTCGCCACTTTTCTCAGGATGAAACTGGAATGCGGCAATGTTGCCATGTTCCACACCGCTGACAAAACGACTGGAATAATCAGTGGTCGTAAGAAGCCAGTCACCCAGATCATCATCCAGGTCTGCCCTGTATGAGTGGACAAAATAGAATTTTTCATCCTGGTAATCTGTCAGCAGAGAAGATTCCTTATGAAGGGAAATCCCGTTCCAGCCAATCTGCGGCACAGACAGGGTGTCGTCAACAAAGCGTTTGATCTGGCCGGGCAGAACGCCGAGGCCTGCAACACCGGGTGACTCTTCGCTGCCCTCAAAAAGGGCCTGCAGGGCGACACAGATACCGAGAACCGGTTTGTTTTCACGAATCCTTCTGAGCAGCGGTTCGCGAAACCCGTCACTGTCAAGGCGATCCATAACGGTCTTAAAACTTCCAACTCCCGGAAAAATCAATTTTTCAGCATTGAGGATATCGTCGCCGCTGGTCACGTCACAGAGTTCATGTCCCAGCTTTTTAATGGCATTGCGCACGGATCGTACGTTGCCTGCCCCGTAATCAAGCAGTGTAATCATTGGTTTATCGATAAAAGTATTTATTTTTTACAAGGTTACATAACCCGGACAATTTATGTTAGTGGGGAGCGGTTTTATGCTAAGCCACTCCTCATCCCGCCTCAATCCAACATACTTGGATCAGCCGACAACCTGGTAGTATTTTCCGTATGCGCAGCCGCGGCAGAGAGCACGGCCCTCCTCCTCCACATCACGGCAATCCTGAACCCAGTCGCCACAGGATTCGCACTGAACTCTTTTCAACGGTCTTCCCGGCATATCCTCTTCCGGAATATCAACTGTCACCTCTGTGATGGCAAAAAGTTCTTCCTGAGGCATAACCCTGTAGGCGTCAAGTTGTCGTTTGTACTTGTTTTCGATCTCCGGACAATATTTCTTTGACAACTCTCTTGATTCTTCCCGGGCAACGATGCGTACAGCCTTGCCACTCTCAAGGTTAACGAAAGTGGCGGCCATAACCCCGTAATCAATCCAGCGCATTGATCGTTTTCCGAGGCTGCAGCCGGTCACCGACTGCACGGCATCTGTTGCACAACGGTCAATCTCAACGAGGACGTAAAACTTTTTGCGGTCTAAACCTCGTGGATCAACGATTCCTATCAGCTCCAGGCCAATCATGGACATGCGAACCCCAATCACCTGCCCGGCACAGATATGGCCGTGAACCTTGGTTGAGCGTTCCAGTAAAACATCAAATGATTCCATTTTTCACTTCACTTTATTTTTAATTCAATCTGTTAACACCCGTTTTCCAGAATTCGAGTATTCTAAGGAGTAACGGGTGGAGTTGCCATAAAAAACCGCTAAAATCGGCAACAGCGTGAATTTTTTCCCGGACTGTTTGGTGAATCCACCAGCCTTAACAGTCAATCAATAATTTTTTAGGCCACCTTTATTTACTTACCTTCTCAGATCAGGAAGCGACATCTTCAATGGTCGACACTTATCAGCCAGTTTTTGACAATATCGGCACTGGCTGCAGTTGTTGTCGCAGTTGGCCAGTGTGTCTAAAAAATCTTTTGGCAGCCTGTGATTATCAATGTGAAGTGATTGAGCAAGCCACTCCAGTGTATCGAAGAGACTGAGCATATTACCCTCATAACAGCGATTAATATAGGCGGTGATGAGGTCCATGAGAAAACTACTGCCGATGGTCCGCCCGCAAAGCTTAATGCCGGAGACAAAGGGAAGGTAGTGGTCAACGTCCTCAGGGCGAATAAAAGGAGACTGAAAGATTCGCTCCGGTTCCTTGTCAAAGATTGCCATGCAACCAAGTTTTTTGTTCAGCTCAAGTCCAATATCATTTTCAAGACCGGAGTTGGCCAGACTGATATGGGCATCATGGCTTAACTTGAAAGGACAGTGAAGCAGACACCCCTCATTGGCCAGAAGCTCCAGATGAAGGTCAGGATAGCTCGCCCTGCACTTTTCTGAAATAATCTTCAACGCATTGAAATTCCGGTTAACGGCCCGATCAAGAATCAGCTTCTGCGGCAGCCTGAACCCGGAGCCGCCGATATAGTCCATGCGCAGGGCTATCTCTTCAAATGTGATCAGCTGGGAGTTGACGCCGGGAACCGCCTCAAGTGCGGAAGCGGTGTCTGGGCTGTAGTCTGCAAGAGCCTGAAGCAGGTAGTGGTCATTGTAAACCAATCCATCAATATTTGCGGAATCAAGCAGCCCGTTCAATCTCTCACAGGTGTCACTTAAAAAGGAGCTGTCACTGTAAAAACGTTTTGCCAGAAACCGGCTGTTGAGAAGTCCATATTTTTTTACGCGGCCCAACTGTTGAAGCAGGACAGACAGTTTTTCCTCTTGAGAGCAGGGATCAAGTAAATAGCGACCGTCAAGTCTGTATGGCGAACAGATGGAAAAATGGACAGAATGGATGTGGTCCTGCTGCTCTACAAGAAAGTCGATATATGGCTCTTCCGGAAGCAACGGGACATCGAAGATTTTTTTACTTTCTGATCCCGATTGGTTCAAAATTCAAAGCCTTTCTGGGCGGAAATGCCGTTTTGATAGGGATGTTTGACCTCTCTCATCTCTGTGACAAGGTCTGCAAGATCAATGAGTTTTGGCGAGGCGTGGCGACCAGTGACGACCACATGCAGTTCCGGCGGTTTTTCTTCAAGTACCGTCAAAATCTCATCCTCTTCGATCATTTTGTAATGGGGTAGATAGGTGAGCTCATCAAGGATGACCAGGTGATGCTGATTTTCAGATATGGTTTTTTTTGCAAGGTTCCACGCCTCCCTGGCCATCTCTTTATCCTTTTCAATATCATCGGATTTCCAGGTGAATCCACGCCCCATAACATGCATGTCGAGCAGGTGGGAAAACTGTTTAACCGCCTCAAGCTCACCGTATTTCCAGCTCCCTTTGATGAACTGAATAATGCACACCCTATGTTCATGGCCTAGAGCACGCAGGGCAAGGCCTAGGGCGGCAGTGGTTTTCCCTTTGCCGTTACCGGTAAAAACCCCGAGGAGCCCCTTGGTCATGGCTTCCCCTTACGTGTGCCGTGGCTGAATTCTTTATCGTAAAGCTTTGATACAGCTTCAAGCGGGTCATCGCCAAATACCCTTCCGACGCAGATCATTGCAGTCTTGCGGATTTCCTGCTCCTCAACTTTTTCACAAATATTGTCCAAACAGCCCCGAACGATTCGTTCTTCAGGCCAGCTCGCTTTTTCAACTACTGCAATGGGTGTTTCTGGCAGGTACCCGCCTTCGAGCAGTTCATCAACCACCGATTCCATCATTGAAACAGAAAGAAAGATCAGCATGGTTGACTGATGAGCAGCGAGAAGTTTAAGCTTTTCCTTCTCCGGTACCGGTGTTCTGCCTTCACGACGGGTAATAATCACGGTCTGGGTCACCTCCGGCAGGGTCAGCTCTGCTTTTAATGCTGCGGCACTGCCGGTACCCGAGCTCACCCCCGGGATGATATCATAGGGAATTTCGAGCTGATCGAGTAGAACCATCTGTTCCTTTATTGCACCAAATATGGACGGATCACCGGTATGAAGGCGTACTGTTTTTTTACCCTCTTTCCATGAGATGGAAAGAACATCAACAATTTCCTCTAAATTCATTTTTGAAGAATCATGGAGCTCTGCGCTGCTCCCGGCAAAGAGTTTTTTGTTGACCAGGCTGCCTGCATAAACAATGGTTTCGGCTTCGTCGAGCAATCGTCTGCCCTTGACGGTGATGAGTTCAACATCACCGGGACCGGCACCGACAATTGCGATGGGGACTCGAGTTACTGACACGATAATTCTACCTCTTTTGTAACTGTTTAGCTGCACTCCATCTTGTCCCATTTAAGTCTTCTGACATAGTTCAAGTATGTTTCGAAGTCTTAAATTAACCAATCTGAAGCACATCTCAACAGTTACAGTTCAGTGTAATGGGCAATATTTCCTTCTTACTGAGTAGTTACCCTCTTTC
>JBDLID010000007.1:0-44470 GCA_039715055.1 Thermodesulfobacteriota bacterium
GACTGTTCACGTTGGGCTACATAGTCTACATTTTCAAGGGCCATAACAGCCTGGCCGCAGATCACCGAGAGCATCTCGATATCGGCCTGACTGTACTCCACACCGACCTTGGTCTGGGTAATATTAAGGACACCGAGCACCTTCCCGCGTCCGCTCAGAGGAAATGAAATTGAAGCCTGAACCTCTTTTCGCTTGAGATACGGCGCAAAAGGGGACTGTCCCTGGGTCTGCCGGTTAAGAATGACTGACTCACCTTTTTCATAGACCCAGCCGGCAATGGCCTCACCCGGTTTGACGGCAATGGAATCAGCAAGTTCCTGGTCCATTCCTCTTGAAGCCACCACCCGCAGTACACCTTCCACCTCGACAAACATCATCAAGCTGACAGAAGGGACCCGGATTTCCTGTTTGACCACGTCAAGCAGTTCCTCGTACACCTCATGCCTTGTTGTGGCGGACAAAAATTTTTCGCTGAGCTTATAGAGAGGGAGCAGGGTCTGGAGGCGGGTATTTTCTTCCCGAAGCTTTGCCAGGGCAAGAGCCTCCTGGACGGCCTTGACCAGGTCAGAGCTGTCAATGGGCTTCTCCAGCACTCCGGAAAACCCCTTGTTCATGGCCTCGACCACCATGTCGATATTGGCATGACCGGTGACCAGTATGCCGATCATCTCAGGGTCACTCTGGCGGATGGTGTCAAAGGTTTCCATACCGTTAATTCCGGGCAGCATGGCATCGACAATGGCCAGCTTGAAACGGTTTTTCATGGCCAGTTCAATGGCCTGCTCTCCGCTGTAGGCGCAGTAGACATCATGGCCGATATCTCCGAGAGCAATTCGGCTCATGTCGGCGATAAAGGCTTCGTCATCAACGACAAGTATTTTCTGCGACAACATGGTTAACCTTTTATCCTACGTGATGACTTTTCTCTTGAATTTCCTACGATTGCGTTAAGTGTACCACTCTCATTTCACCCTTTCAAGAAGAAGCACCCTGCGCTTCTTAATTCCCTGCTGATTTTGAGTCAAGTAATTTCACCCTCCAACATACCAGCAAATTCTTGACCAAATTCAAAAGATCTGTCACTAATTACCCATAACTGTAAATCAAATTTTTCCACACCGGTTCCATGCGTGACTCCAAACAACAGTCCACCGATCATATTCCTCTTGCAGAACGCATGCGTCCGGAAAAATTGTCTGATTTTATCGGCCAGGAAAAACTGCTTGGTGAGGGCAGAATACTCTCCTCCATGATCGAGTCAGGAAAACTGTCATCGATCATCCTCTGGGGACCGCCCGGCTGTGGTAAAACAACTCTTGCAAAAATTCTCGCCCGGACAGGCGGCTATCATTTTGCCTTTTTTTCTGCTGTCCTTTCAGGAGTCAAGGAAGTTCGGGCAGTGGTGACTGAATCGAGAAAACTGCTGGAGGAAAATTCCATCCCGACCCTTTTCTTTGTCGATGAAATCCACCGCTTCAACAAAAGTCAGCAGGATGCCTTTCTCCCCCATGTGGAATCCGGACTCTTCACCCTGATTGGCGCCACCACAGAAAATCCCTCCTTTGAGGTCATCTCCCCCCTGCTTTCCCGATGCCGTGTCCTGGTGCTGGAACCCTTGAAAGATAAAAACCTTGCTGCAATCATCCAGCGGGCACTCACCGACGACGATCGCGGCCTTGGTAAAGACTCTTTAACCCTTGCACCTGAGGGAGAGTCTGCACTCATCGGTTTTGCCCAAGGGGATGCCAGGATGGCTCTGTCCACCCTGGAAATCAGCAGCCGGATCTGTCTCGGGGAAAAGAAATCCTTAACCAATCGCGAAAGAGTGATTACTGAAGTCCATATTGAAGAGGCAGCTCAGAAGAAAATGCTGCGTTACGACCAGGATGGTGAAGAGCACTACAACCTGATCTCTGCCCTGCACAAATCTCTTCGTGACTCTGACCCGGACGGTGCCCTTTACTGGCTCCATCGAATGCTTGATGCAGGAGAAGATCCCCTTTACATCTTGAGACGGCTGATTCGTTTTGCCTCTGAAGATGTAGGTATCAGTGATCCTTCCGCTCTGACTCAGACTGTTGCCTGTCGTGATGCCTACCAGACTCTTGGGCTTCCGGAAGGCAGACTGGCACTGACCCAGGCCGTTGTCTACCTGGCCACTGCCCCTAAAAGCAATGCCCTCTACCTTGCCGAAAAAGATGTGCGCCGGGTTATCCGTAAAACCGGCACCCTGCCTGTTCCCCTGTGGCTTCGAAATGCACCGACAAAGATGATGAAATCGCTTGGGTATGGTAAAGGGTACCGGTATGCCCACGACGACCCCGAAGGACTTGTCGACCAGGAACATCTGCCCGAAGAGTTGAAGGGCAGTTTTTTTTATCACCCAACCAACCGAGCTTACGAAGGAATTGTCATGAGTCGCCTGGACAAATGGCGAGCCCTGCTGGCAAAGAAAAAACATGCAAAAAAATAGAGCTTTCCCATTTTCACTACTTCTCTTCTTACTCCTTTTTACAGCCAGTCACGGCGCCGCCCAGTCCAACGCGAAGCCTGACGACCTGCTCATATTCTACTCCAACAACATCCATGGCGAACTGGAGGCCTGCGGCTGAAAATCGAGCCAATTGGGCGGTCTGTCCAAAAAAGCACATCTCATCAAGAGCCGGAAGGCATCAACCGGTGCCTCCCACCTACTTCTCGATGGTGGCAATCTTCTTTTTAAAAAGACTGCTCCGGCAGCCTCCCCTTCCCAACCGGTTATACAGGCTAATGGAATTATTGAGGCCTATCAGGTTATGGGCTACGATGCTGTTGCTGTGGGTCCACGAGATTTAAACAGCGGCCTTGATCTGCTCATCAGAAGCAGGGACAATGATTTTCCGTGGATCTCTGCCAATCTGACAGATTCCGATGGCAATACCCCATTTCCCTCCCATTTTATGGTCAATAAGGGAGGGTTACGTATCGCAATAATCGGCCTCACCGGAACACTCAATAGTGACAGTAAGGAGCTGAGTGTCAACCCCTGGCAGTCTGTCCTCCCCGGTTTGATAGAAGATATCTCCTCGCGCTGCGACTTGATTATTCTGCTTTCAAGTCTCAAAGTGGAGGACAACAAAATAATTGCCAACAGGTTCGACCAGATCAATATCATCTTCGGCTCTGACCCTGCCCGGGGAAATAACCGTCCCCAACTCATCAACTCCAGTCTTCTCACCCAGACTTCCAGCCGCGGTAAATATCAGGGGCTGCTGGAAATCTTCCCGGGACAGAGTCAACAGTGGGTACAACCAGCGACTACTGAGCTGAGCAAACTGCAGAACCGTCTCGGTGCCCTTAACTGGCAGCTCAAGCGGGCCAGAAAACGACAAACCAACTCAAATGGTAAAAACAGCGAGGCTATTAAACGTATTGAGCAGAATCGGACAGAGGTGATGAACAGTCTTGCCTCACTGGAAAAACAGCTCAAGGAAGAAGCGGCACAAGGGGTTTCCGGAACCCGTTTTAAAAACACCTTTATTGGTTTGAAACGTACTCTGGCCGATGACCGGCAGGTGGAGACCATTGTCTATGAGACCAAGAAGGAGGTCGCCGAGTTCAACCACAGTCAAAAGGAAAAACGACAGAACAAATCTGGTGCTGTCAACTCAGCTAATGGATTGCAGCCTTCTCCGCTGGTTGGTTTCTCGGCATGTGGTGAGTGCCATGAAAACCAGTCCAAGTTCTGGCAAGCCACCAGCCATGCCCGGGCGTACGAAACCCTTAAAGAAAAAAAACAGGCCCTCAACCTCGACTGCCTGCCCTGTCACGTTACGATGACACCCGCTCAGGTCAATAACGGCCAGAACCTGGAACAGCTTCTCCACCTTCCCCCGGAACTGCAGACCATCGGCTGTGAGAGCTGTCACTACGGCCCCAGCCGAGATCATACGAAGGATCCGGAACGATTTAAAATGGTTCGCAGAAGTGGCAAGGCGGTCTGTGTTCGATGTCACCAGGGTGAACGGGATGATGACTTTAGCTATGAAGAAAAGCTGGAGCTTATTTCGTGTCCGGCGGGATGATAAAAGAAGGGTGGAGGGTTTAAGGTGTAGGGTGTAAGGGGACAAAAAGGGGTCGTACAAAAGGGACGCTGGAGGAACAATCCAACATCTAAGAAACGGATCTCCTACAACTATGGTGTGCCGTAGAAATAATTCATCCTCCTGTAAACCGGCCGGTTGTCATAACCTTCAAGGGCGATCTAACCCCATCCTGTCTTCATAAGTAGCTTAATTTGTACAAGTTCTCTCAAAAGGCTATACTGCTGAAATAGGACAAACCGCTGTTACAACTGGCACAGGTTTTATGATCCCGCTACCGGGCGCTATATCAGTGCTCGGAATCCGGGGACATAATACAACGGAATCCGGGGACATAATACAGTTTTTTTCTTGTACAAAAAAGGTCGGAGCAGCCTAACCTATTAAATTCATAGTAAAAGAATCTTCTAAACAGGACTTTCGAAGCTTAGAGCCCTCTTTTTGATGCCCAAAAGGCTGTTCCGAGAACGGTTCCTTCTCTACAACAAATGCTATTTCAGATACTTGTCGAAATTTTCTATGTAATCGGCAAAATGTTCATCAAGCATTTTTTGATACTCCGCCATAAAAAATGTACACGCCTCCTCTTTTCTTGAGGCGAGGTCGTCAGCTGATTCCGAGTTGGAGGCAACAAGGAAGGTGTTGAACCTGGCCGCAGCGTACAATATTGTGGCACTGACCTTGCCCTGGGTGATATTTTTTTCACCCTGCTTATTGGCCACATCGATATAGGCATCTGCCATTTCGTAAAATTCTTTATCTTTTTCAGTATCGCTCACCCGGTTCTCCTTATTCAGTGGCACAAAATAAAAAAAAAGGTCCCGGACAAATCATTGCCCGGGACCTTTTCTATCAATCAAAAATGGTGATCAATTAGCAGCCAAAGGTCTCCTGCAGGTTCGGAACGGTCTGCTTCTTACGGCTCATCATGCCGTCAATCCACATGGAGGTTCCTGCCAGCTTGGTGCCGAAGGCTTTCTCGATGGTGGCGGCATCGTCTGAAACAACAACCAGGTCGGTGCCTTCTTTGACAACGTCGGTGAGCATAAGAAGAACAGTGTGACGTCCGTCAGCCTTCACTTCTTCCATGGCCTTGAACAGGTCATCACGAATATCGGCAACCTGGTCCAGGGAGGCGAGCTCTAGCTGGCCAACACCAATCTTGTTGCCTTTCATGTCAAAGTCTTTGTAGTCACGGAAGAGCAGGTCTTTTGCGGGAACTCCGGCAACGGAGGACTTGGCCTTGAGCATATCCATGAACAGGGAATCGGTATCTTCAACACCGGCAACACCTTTGAGCTCGGCAACTGCGGCCTTGTCGTCATCGGTGCAGGTGGGTGACTTGAAGTTAACGGTGTCGGAGAGGATAGCACTGAGCATACCACCAGCAACATCCTTGGGGATCGCAACGCCAGCGTCTTTAAACATTTTGTTCAGTACAGTACCGGTACAGCCAACAGGCTCGGCCCGAAAGAGGATGGGGTTGTTGGTGGTCACATCACCGATCTTGTGATGGTCGACAATGGCGACTACTTCGGCATCGGTGATATTGGCCGGGGCCTGTCCGATATCGCTGAAGTCAACCAGAGCAACTGTCTTTCCGCCGGCATCCATCATCTCTTCAGGGGCGGTGAGGCCGAAACGCTCGAGTACCATGGCGGACTCGGGATTGAGACCTGATGCTGAGCTTTGCATACAGGCCTTGGCATCCTGTCCTTGGGCGTTGAGCAGGGTTGCCATGGCAATGGCAGAGGTAACGGAATCAGTATCCGGGTTAGAGTGACCAGTTACACAAATAGTCATGGTGTGTTCCTCCATAAATTTTTTTTTCAAACCGTCCGTTCCGGACGATTTCCTGTATTTGATTAAACTAAACTTGATTAAACTAATATTATTAACAGGGCAACAATAGTGTTTTCACTGGGGGGAGTCAAGTCAAAAAGTGATGGGAAATGAATCATGGCTCAGCGCCATCAAGATACCTAACCAACTATTCTAACGTGAAATAGTGTGTGTAATAGCGGGTCATATTAATCTTTTTCCAGTGGCTTCATATCCTTCACTGAAATTCTTTCGACAATCCTCCTGTAGTAGTCCTGCTGGGATGTGACGGAGCTGTTTGTCCTTCTCTGCAGGTCAAGCTTGCGCAGGAGCAGATCAAGTTTACGCATCTGCCTTATCCGGCTGTGTTCATCCGAAGTTGAATTGATCAGGTCCTCTAACCGTTGAATCTCCTTCCGGGTTTCGAGCTCCGGTGGCAGGAACCCACTGTTTTTGAGAATTTTATAGGCCATCTTCAAATCAGCAGGCACAAAACGGTCATCTTCCAGTTCAAGCGGTTTCCCCTTCCACCTGGAAAAATCCAATTCACCGTTGGCAATGGCGGCACTAATCTTTTTTTCTGCAATATGGCTGAGAGGCGACATGAAAGATGGTAATAACCGTTAATAATCTCGCACCAACAGGTTGATACAAAACACCGGGTGACTTTCAAAAACAGAAACAGTATAATTTTTGTGTTTACATATCGCAAGCCTTCACGGTTAACCGTCACAGACCACTAAAAAAATTCATGTCGACTGCAAACAGACCTCCATATCGGCAAGGCCGGGAAAAAAAAGGCCACGGTCCCCTTATCAAAATCCTCATCATTGTGGTTGTCGCTCTGATTGGTGGTTATCTCTACCAGCAATATCGCAGTGAACAGCAGGATGCTCCACCTGCTGTTCCAAGCCAGAAACAGGCCTCGGAATCCTTAAAAGTTCCGGATCAGCAAACCGGTCGTCCACCAGCCGAATCAGGAGATCATCCTTCCAGCCAGCCGGGTTTATCGGCTACCGGTGATCTTCCAGACAATTACGAAGGGGATCGGCGAGACCATGATAAAGACTCGGCTGCCCAACCGGTCGGGCAAACAGGCACGGTCGCCACAACGCCGGGTAAGGCGGCAAGTCCGGTTGAGTCCTGCCGCAATGCCGCCGCTGATATTCTCAAATTCTATCAACAGATCGACAGCAGGGAATATATTCGCAACTACCAGCTGGACCAGCCCAGCAGCACCCACTTTACCGCTCTCATCAAGAAACTGCTCAAAAACCCGCCGGTAATCGCCAGGGAAACCGATGATCTTTTCACCATTCTTAAAAACACCGCTCACTTCTTCAGAATCCTCGGCAAGGACAATGTCCTGATCATCAAAGGTATTCTCCATAAGGAAAAAGGTGAGATCGAGGACCTTCTCGCCAACTACCACACACTGACCCACTCACCCGAATGCAGTGACTCGCCCATCTACATCTCTGCCTCTTCAGAAGGGCTCTACCTCTACGCCGGTTTTTTTCTAAACACCATGGGAGGCCGCCTCTATCTCTTCCGCCGTGATTCCCTGTCCCGCATGGTCGTCAGTTATTATTCAATCATCACCATTGACGAGGCCAATACTCAAAAAGCCAATGCCCAGGGTATTGAAGTTACCAGTGCTGTTGATATGCTCATTTCCGAAATAGAAACCGGTGGCAACCATCTGAAATACAGAGATGAATACCTTGACAAGCTCTATGAGCTCAAGGAAAAATACGATTACACCAATCCTTAAATTGTGCCGGAAAAACCATTTTGTCCATTCCAGGCCGGGCACAATCTAATCATTACTAAAAGGAGCCGCAGCCATGAGCCAGTGGTACGTTGCAGTAGGCAGCCAGCAGCAGGGCCCGTTTTCCCAGAACCAGATCCTTCAGTCTCTGGCATCAGGTGTCTATAACAAACAGACTCTGGTCTGGCAGCAGGGCATGCAGGAGTGGAGCGCCATAGGTGATGTTCCCATGCTGCAGGGCTCACAGGGAGGAGTTATGCCTCCTCCCGGACCCGGCGCTATGACGGCCCATGAAATAGACTTCAAGGTCTTCGGCTCGGAGATGCAGTTTGTCGAAATTGAGCTTGATCCCGGTGAGAGCGCAGTAGCCGAAGCTGGAGCCATGATGTATATGAGCAACGGAATACAGATGGAGACTGTATTTGGTGACGGCTCCCACAGTTCTGAAAGCGGCGGTTTGATGGACAAGATGCTCGGTGCCGGAAAAAGACTTATCACCGGCGAATCTCTGTTCACCACTATCTTCACCCATGGCGGCCAAGGTAAAGGACACGTTGCTTTTGCCTCGCCCTACCCCGGCAAGATCATCCCCCTTGACCTCAAGCAGTATCAGAATCGGATCATCTGTCAAAAAGATGCCTTTCTTTGTGCCGCTAAAGGAGTGGCCATCGGGGTCGCCTTTCAGAAAAAAATCGGCACCGCTCTGTTCGGCGGCGAGGGGTTTATCATGCAGCAGCTCGATGGTGACGGACTTGCCTTTGTCCATGCCGGAGGGACCATCGTAGAAAAAGAGCTCCAGGCAGGAGAAAACCTGCGGGTAGACACAGGCTGCCTGGTGGCCCTCACCCAATCTGTTCAATACGATATCGAGTTTGTCGGCGGCGTCAAGTCAGCTATCTTCGGTGGTGAGGGCTTTTTCTTTGCTACCCTCCAGGGCCCCGGCCATGTCTGGCTCCAGTCCCTGCCCTTTTCCCGCCTCGCCGGCCGGATCCACGAGGCTGCCCCACAGACAGGCAGTCTCGGTTCAAGCCAGGGAGAGGGTTCGGTACTGGGCGAGTTGGGCAACCTTTTTCAACGCTGAGCCTCTTAAAAGGAGAACGTAGTCTGTTGAGCGCTCTTTATCGTTAGTGGCGCATCAACCGTCTTCTTCAATAAAGGCCTGCATCTCTTTGCTGAGCAACAGATGTGCGGCCAGATCATTCAGCCACGCCCGCTCCTCCGGGGTATCGATAACCAGCGCGGAAACGGCCAGACTGTACATGGTCTGACCGATCATCGGATCGGTGACGCCTGCACAGAGTTCCTCAATGGAACGCGGGTTATGCAGCTCGGTAAGGAGATATTTTTTTTCCTCACTATCAAGACCCTGACCCTGGAGACGACCAAGAATCTGCTTTTCCTCATCATCATCCATTTTCCCATCGGCCCAAGCCGCGGCAATCATCACCTGAACCAATTTCAGGGCAAGGTCCATCTTTTCCGGATCGCTGAGCTGAGGTGTAGGAGTTGACGCTTCAACCTGTTCAGCCGGGACTACCTCGTCTCCGGGAATTGGGGGAGGCACAGGAGGAACTGTGGATTGAGATGTAACCGAAGTAACCTGCCCCGGGGTTCCTGCTCCCTGTTGGTAACTGCCGGTTGCGGGCTGACTGTTTTTGCTCCGCAAAATCGCATAGGCACCAACACCGAGACCAATAGCCGTAATCAACCCCTTACCCGAGGTCAAATTGGACTTCATGGAATCGGCAAAACCGTTTCCTTTTTTCTTCTTGTACTTTTTCTTATATTTTTTTTTGGATTTTTTTGACTTGGATCCGGTCATCTCGGAGATGACCTTGTTCAGCAGTTTTTCCGGATCAAACATTTGATAACCTCTTTTTCCTTGTTTTTCAACCGTTGCAATTCCGTCGTTTAATAAAGGTCAACCATGGACACGCAGTGCAACAGGCTGGCCACGGCTGCACAGTTTTATCAAATGGGAACATAATTCTATTGTCGTAACCCCTTAATAATAAGATATGGAATGCTCAACAAGACAACCATTGTATCGGGGTCCAGCACGATCACCAGAAAGATCCACCTGGAAAACGCAATGGGCAACAGCCAATACCCGACAACAACAAGTACAGGCCCCATGAAAGGGACCGGAGAACTCCATTGGCCGTTTTCATTATTCCTGTTTCTAAAGTTTGTTACCTGCCTCACATAGCTGGAAAAAATAATGAGAAATCCAAGCAGCAGAAAGGCGCCTCCTGGAATGTAGTTCACCATTTTCATGCTCCCAGGACAATTAACCGCTAAACCATCTCAAAAATGGTCGGCAAGCTCAAGCCCCCGCTCAAGTCGCTGAATAAATGTTTGCGCCACCTCAGGGTAAAAACCAAGCCCCTTGAAACATTTCTCATTTCCGTGGCTCCTCTCCGGACACTCCACCTCAAGACCATGCTCTTCAAGCATGGTTCGCCATGAGTCCTGGTCGCCCATCAAATCATTTTCCACATGAAAGCCGGTCAAATACATCATGGGAATAATCCTGACCCTCTTATACTGACTCATAATATTTTCGCGGGTAAGCCTTGCAAAAACTGACCTGAAATCAGGAACGCCCTCTACAGAAGCGGCAAACACATTGGGGTAGCGGTCAAGTACAAGCCGTTCCAGGCCGAGGTAACCGCTGTTGACCGGATCTGCGGTCAGAGACGTCCCATGAAGCGCAAGCAGATTGCACCCCCTGTCGGCAGAAAAAAAATCCTGCTCGACAACAGCGAGGATATCATTGACATATTTCCAGCGATGAAGAAGGGTCTCGCCGAGAAAGACACGCAGCCCCGGAAAATACTCACAGGTTTCAGCAAGATGACGGTACTCGCTGCCGGGAAAAATATGAAGGGGCTGGACAACCGCCTTGCGAAATCCCTGTGATTCTACCTGGGCAAGAGTTTCATGCACTCCGGGCAGACCAAGTTTTTTACGTATAATCTCCGAGGTATAACCCCAGAAAATTTCCCTGTCCGGGAACCTGACCTTCAGCTGGCGACGAAAAAGATCAAGGGCCGGCTGAGATTTCTTGCTGCTGCCAAAAGCGGCAATGATCAGGGCCGGCTCCTGCTGGAGTCCGGAAATATGCATTTTTCGACCGATATAGCCGTTGGGGTGCATTAATTTGCCTCTTCTAAATCAAACAAGGTGATGGTGCTGCCCGGTTAAAGCAGTAGTGTTTACATTAGATCTGTCTAAAAGATCAATATAGCCGGAGACTAAGATAGATTTCACCTTTTTTTCTTCATTGGGGCCGATTTGACGGGAAAGAGGTGGTGCAGCGTGCACAGCCGTGTTTGCGTTTGTCATCCTTCTACAGTAAAATCGAAACTATTGACTGAGGGCAAATTGCCCTGATTTGCCAACTGTAACTATTTCGCAGATAAGCAAACGGAGTGAGACTTCACCATCCCATCTAAAGAACCTATTCTCAACAGACGATAACTTATTATGGATCAAAAACAGTACAATCGGCAGCTTTTTGAATTTTTGTCAGCCTCACCGACACCATTTCACGCTGTATCATTCATGGCTGACAAACTGCGTCAAAACGGTTTTGTTGAACTGAGCGAGAAGGAACCCTGGAATGTACAGGACCTGGAGTCTGCCTTTATTATTCGCGACGATGGAAGCCTGATTGCCTTTACCCTTGGTGGAGAGGAAAAGCGACGGGAAGGTTTCCGCATGCTTGGCGCCCACACCGACAGTCCCTGCCTCCAGGTTAAACCTCTTGCTGCCGATCCAAAACATTCCATTCATCAGCTGCCGGTGGAGATCTATGGCGGTCCCCTTCTCGCCACCTGGTTCGACCGTGATCTTTCACTTGCAGGCCGTGTGGTCTGTCGCCTCAAAAACCAGTCGCTGACCACCCTGCTGGTTGATTTCCAACGTCCCATGCTCACCATTCCCAGCCTGGCCATTCACCTGGACCGTGAGGCCAATGTCAAAAGGACAATCGACAAACAGACCGACATTATACCACTGTTTGGCCAGCAGCAGGATGATAATCCGCTGGCTCTCAGTGAGGTTCTCATCAAAAAACTCGAAGAGCTTCATCCCGGCCGGGAGATAGAATCCATTCTTGGCGCTGACCTCTTCTGTTATGACTGCCAGCCACCGTCATACAACGGTAACAACAGAGAGTTCATCTGCGCCGGGAAACTGGACAATCTGCTCTCCTGTCATGCGGCGCTGAGCGGGATGCTGAACCGGGATGGTGAGATCAACAGGCTCATGATCTGTTCCAACCATGAAGAAGTCGGTTCAACAACTGCTGCCGGCGCTGGCGGTTCCTTTCTCAAAACCATACTCAAACGTCTCTATCCCGACCCGCAAGAGAGACACTGTGTCCTCGCCAGATCGCTGCTGGTCTCCATGGACAACGCTCATGCAGTCCATCCTAATTTCGCCGCCAAAAGCGATCCGGCTCACCTGCCGCTGATGAATCACGGACCGGTGATCAAGTCAAATGCCAATCATCGCTACGCCACCACCGCCGCCTCAAAAGCGATTTTCAGGGCAGTCGCCGAAGAAGTGGAGGTTCCGCTCCAGGATTTTGTCATGCGAAATGACCTCCTCTGCGGATCGACTATTGGTCCGATGACAGCAGCTGAACTCGGTGTCAACACCATCGATATCGGTGCACCGACCCTTGGCATGCACTCCATCCGGGAGATGACCGGCAGCCGTGACCCGTTGATGCTCTATAGCGCCATCCTTCATTTTCTCAATAGACCTCTTCTACCGGAGATCATCTGCTGATGCGGATTCCAGGTCGACAAATATGGCTGCTGCCTCTTTTACTGCTCCCCCTCATTATACTTTTAGGTGCTGGACATGGAGAGTGCAGCCTGAAGAAGTATGTTGACAAGTACAGTAAATCGACCATTTCCCAACAGCGACTGGACAGGGTCAGCCGTTACAATGACCTCATCGACTACTATTGCCGGTTCACCTTTTTTCGCCCCAAACACCGGGTCAGTCCCGATTTCATCAAGGCCCTGATCCTTGCTGAATCAGACGGCAATCCCCGTGCAGTCTCTCATAAAAGAGCCATGGGCCTTGGCCAGATCATCCTCACAACGGGCCAGGAGGCAGGCCGGGAACTGGCACGACGCCATATTGATTTTCAACATGTCAGCCGCTCAACCCTCAAAAACATTACTGCCAAAGATCTGTTTGATCCTGCGGTCAACATTCTTCTCACCTGCTACCTGATCTCCAAGTACAACCATAAATTCAACGGCCGCCTGGACCTGGTTCTCACCGCCTGGAATGCCGGGGAAAATACCCGGCAACTGAGATGGGGACGCCCCGCCCCTTATCGTGAGACGCTCAACCTGATCGGCAAGGTGAACGGCTATTACCTGTTTCTTCTCAAACAAAAACAGCTCAGAAAACAAAAGCGTATCGCCTTCCGACGTATGTAGACGAGGCAATATCTCTTCTGAACCGTAAACCGTCTGACCAGCCGCACCTTTCCCGCCTGGCTCCTCCTGAAGATATTGGTTACTGCTCACCTGGGCAAACAATTCAGCCCTTCTGTTTTTTACAAAAAAAAGGCCCGTTTTCAAAAATGAAAACGGGCCTCATCTTACTTGTAAAACTGTTCAGTCATCATGGAGAACAACTGATTCCATGATGACTGATAATCGTCAAATCAATGCTTTGACATTTTTTTGAGTTTCATCGGATCATCTTCATAGCCAAGAGCCTTCCAGTCAAGGCGATTTCCTTCCTTGTGACAGTTGAGGCACTTGAGCGCCTTGGCCTTGGGGTCAACCTGGTGGTTGATGGGCCAGTAGGTCCAGGTCTTGGTGAAATCATGCTCACCGGAGAACTCGAGCCCGGTGGCTTTCATACCAGCGGTAATCGCCTTGGTCCAGTCGAAGTTAACCCAGTAGGCTTCCTTGTCACCCTTGAATCCAAAGACCTTTGGGGTAACCAGGTAATTGTTCTTGGTATCGTAGGGCTGTACGGCCTTATGGATCTTAAACGGCATGATCTTGGATACACCGTCATCTTTGGAACCGAGGGGGTAGTTCAGTTTGGTTACCTTGGTCGGATCAATCTTGTCGCCGATGGTGTACGCTCCGGCATCACCGTTAAACCATGCGTAGGTGGGGACAACGTCCTCCTCGTAGGTAAACTTGCCCTTCTTGAAGATGTAGGTCTTGTGACCGTGCTCTTTGACGATTTTCTCCTTGCCCGCTTTTTTAAGTTCAGCAGGACTCATGGCCTTTGACCAGTCCCAGGTCATTTTGGTCGCGTCACCTTTGGCAAAGTGAGAGACGTGACAGGTCTGGCAGGCAATCTTCTTGGCATGCTTGTTGTATTGCTTGGCAGTAGGGAAGTAACGGTGAGGAGTCTCACCATGACAATCTGTACAGTCCATGGTGGTCTTTACGCCGGGAGAGACAATCAGAGATTTTCCTGGAATGGCGTGGGAGTCTGTTTTGTGGCACTGCTGACAGGAGAAATTCAACCCGTCTGCCGCCATATGAACATCGATTTCCTGGCTTGGCTTACTCATCGCCATGCTCATATCGCCAGGCTTGACGTTGTTTCCGCCACCACCGTTAGCGTGGCAGACCAGACAGTTGTCGCGGTCTGGAAGGCCGGCGTTCTGGGCAACTTTAACCAGATCAACCTTTTTCTTGTCCATGGAGGCTTTACCGGTATAGCCGGCAGGCATACCTGCTCCTGCACCGGGCTTCTTATAAGTTCCGGTTGTGTCGTGACAGATCAGACAGTCAACTTTATTCTCATCGGTGAAATCAAAGCTGTCATCAACCCAGCCGTAACCGACATGACAACTTGTACAGCGGGCCCAGTTGGCATTGATGGAAATACAGAAATTGTTAAATGAATTCTTCTTTCCACGTACGACATTCTTACCGTTGACAACCTGCTCACGCTCCCAGGTCCAGTGGGAAGTAGCCATGACTTGCTGGGCGGCGTCCTCGTGACACTCAAGACAGGTGGCGGTCACCTCCATCGGGCTCTCGAAAGGGCCTTCAATTTCGGCATGATCGTTGGCAAAACCCACGGAACCTCCAATGAGGATTCCGAGTGCTGCAACGGGTACGGCATAAAACTTCTTCATTTTTTCCTCCTCGCTTTGCCTTAACGGCACGGTTGAACTTCAACCTTTTTTCCTTACTGATGCCTGCTGGATTAGTCAGTCACCTGTTTGATGATGTAATGTGATTTTGATCACGCTCACAACTAATTATCGCTGCCCAGAAAACAATTAATCTCTTCAACGGGGCAATTTCACACGGCAAATCAAAGCAATTTCCATACCATATAACAAGATACTGAATTACGGTTCATTTTTTTTTATCGTTCATCAACCTTAACATTTTGCTTAACAACATTAACAAACAATGTTAACGTCACCTTAACATTTAGCGTCTTTAACACTCACTGCTTAGCACTTCCACCGACCCTCTCGCAGCCATGATTCAGGAACCCCCATTTGAAGATTATTTTCGCGACAACTGGAAAGATGTCGTCGATAAAATGAAAGAAGGGTTAATGCTGGTCGACCCCTCAGGGCGGATTCTCTATGTCAACCGTGCACTTGAAGACATTTTTCAATACAAGAGGGAGGAGTTACTGGGTAATCTCTGCGACACCCTCGAGTGTTCAAAATGTATTGAGCATCGCAACACCAAGGGTGAAAAGGGGTGTGACCTTTTCAAAACCGGTACTGTCAGAGACCTTCGCTGCACATTCAAACGAAAAGACGGCACCCCGGTCACTGTTTTAAAAAACGCTACAATACTCACCAATGCAGACAATCGTGTCGTTGCCGGTGTCGAGACTTTGACCGACCTCACCGCCATCGTCTCAAGGGATCAGGAGATCACTGACCTGCGAAGGCACCTCAACCGTGAGGATGGTTTCCAGGGCATTATCGGCAATGACCCATCCATGAACACTGTTTACGAACTGATCAGAAGTGCGGCAGAATCAAATGCCCCGGTTGTAATCTATGGTGAATCTGGTACGGGCAAAGAGCTGGTAGCGGGAGCCATTCACCACCTGAGCAGCCGCAAAAGCAGCCCTCTGATTAAAGTCAACTGCGCAGCACTTAATGAGAACCTGCTTGAGAGTGAACTCTTTGGCCATATCCGCGGAGCATTTACCGGAGCCGACAAGGCAAGGCTTGGGCGATTTGAAGCCGCGGACCAGGGATCGATTTTTCTCGACGAGATAGGTGACCTGCCCATTTCAACTCAGACAAAACTGCTCAGAGTTCTTCAGGAACAGGAGATAGAGCGGGTGGGTGATCATCAACCCATCCCCATCAATGTAAGGGTGATTTCAGCAACCAATAAAGATCTCGATAAATTGATGCGAGAGGAAAAGTTTCGTGATGACCTCTACTACCGGATCGGTGTTATTCCCATCATCATCCCGCCACTCAGGCAACGAAAAGACGACATTCCTTTACTGGTCAAAACCTTTATCGAACGGGAACGGTTAAAAACCAAAAAAGAGATTCCTGGAATTACAAAAAAGGCACTGGAGCTACTTTGCAATTATCAATGGCCGGGCAATGTGCGCGAACTGATGAATGTCATCGAGTACAGTTTTGTGATCTGCCAGAAATCGAAGATTGAACCATCCCATCTTCCCACTCATCTCACCACAGATTCACCCCGGGCTGATCTTGTGCTCACTCCCGGCAGCAGCAAGTCCGACTCGCAAATGCAGATCATGGAGGCTATCAAGCAGACAGGCGGCAACAGATCCAAGGCCGCCAAACTTCTGGGGATATCCCGGGTCACTCTCTGGAAGAGGCTCAAAAAGTACAATATAACGATTGACAAATCTTCGACATAACACCTCTTCCCTTCGCATACTGCTATCAGTCCGCCAGTCAGTTTCCTTTTCCTTTCAACAACACCTTTGGCAAAATGCAGACACCAGCGTTTATAGTTTTTCATTAAACAGCAAAGTCCTAACATATTTAAAGAGCCGAATCCTGCTCTCATTTTTACAGCTTTTGCTCTGTTTCCTCTGGTTTTAAGGCTGTTTTTAAAGCCGGCGCAAAGCTTGCTATTGACAGACATCTCAATATTCGATAGTTTAGGAAAGTTGACTGAACGGTGATTCAGAAAAATAAACGGTTAAGGATAATTGCTATCAATTTCATTCCGCATAACTAACTCTTTTAACGATTTTTTTTCCTGACAGCCCTCCAAGGCAAAGTCCAAAATATTCCATCATCCATGACTGAACAGAGCAATTCGCAGGATATCGCATCGCTTTACCTTTTTCTTGCCCAGAGTATGAAATATCCGGACAAGGAGTGGATGAATGATGAGTTCTTTCAGGTACTGAACAATCTCCTTGAACATCTCGGAATTCCGGAAGAGGCTCAAGATATCATTAAGGCCATGGAAACAAGTGCGGATCCTCTCGAGGATCTTCAAGTGGAATACACCAGACTGTTCATCAACGGGGTCCCCCATGTGGTTGCCCCACCCTACGGTTCAGTTTACTTCGACAAATCCCTACAGGGAAAGTTTGCCGGCGACACCCTTGCCTTTTACAGGGAAAAGGGTTTTGACATGTCGGAATCTGCAGACCTGCCCGATCACCTGGTCCATGAGCTTGAGTTTTTATCTCTGCTCGCAGAGGAAGAGGACCATGAAGGTGAATCCAGGTTTCTGAGCAAGTTTTTCAGACCCTGGTATACAAAATTTCTAATACAAGTTCTTGAGGAAGCGCAGCACCCCTATTTCAGGGTTGTAACACAATTAATCGATTTTTTTACAAAGGAGGAAGACGAAGATGGCTTTCAACTTAACCAGGCGTAAATTCCTGAAAGCAGCGTCCCTGGCAGCGGCATCGGTTCCGCTTTCCAAGGTCGTGTCTGCCGATACAGGGGTGAGCAAGGCCCCTCTGGTTGCCAAGGGAACCCATGGTGACAAGACCGTGGTCGGCGGCGTTTGTGAGATGTGTTTCTGGCGTTGCCAGCTGGTCGGCAAGGTTCGTGACGGCCGACTGATGAAACTTGAAGGCAATCCCAAGTCCATCGACAACGGAACCGCCATCTGTGCCCGCGGCAACGCCGGTGTCAAACTGCTCTACGATGTGGACCGACTCAAGTACCCCATGAAAAATGTGGGCAAACGAGGTGCTCCCAAATGGAAGCGGATTTCCTGGCAGGAAGCACTTGACGAGTGTGGCGAAAGGCTCAACGGCGTGGTTAACACCTACGGCGCCCATGGTATCTCTGTCTTTCCCCATGGTGCTTCAGCCAAATACCCCATGCACTACTTCGAGCGCACCGTTGGAACCCACAACGTCAGTGAAGCCTCCTTTTTCCAGTGCCGCGGTATCCGTGATACCGCATACGTTGCCTCCACAGGCATGCCTCCCGGAGAGAAAGTTGATATGCCCAATACCAAGGTGCTCTTTCTCATTGGCGGCCACCTGGGCGAAAACATCCATGTCTCCCATATCAAGCAGTATGTTCAAGGGCTGCAAAACGGTATGAAGCTGGTTGTCGCAGATCCCCGTTTCTCAGCATCTGCCGCCAAGGCCGACATCTGGGTTCAGATCAAGCCGGGTACCGATACCGCTTATATGCTGGCAATCATGAACTACCTTGTCCAAAATAACAAATACGACAAGGATTTCATCGAAAACTACACCGACGGTTTTGACGAATTCGCCAAGGCCATCTCCGAATGGAGCCTTGAAAAGGCGGCCAAGGAGTGTGATATCCCGGCCGAACAGATCAAGGAAGTGGCCGAACTGCTTGCTGCCAATGCTCCTAACGTTGCCATCCATCCCGGACGCCACGTCTCATGGTACGGCAACGACTTCCAGCGTCAACGTGCTCTCGCCTGCCTGACTGCTGTTCTCGGCGCCTACTTCGTCAAGGGCGGCTGGGTGCCGCCTAAAGGTCCCAAAGGAATCAAAGGAATCAGCTGGAAAAAGCATGATCACGGCCACAAGTTCGATCTCAACTACAACCAGGAGGAGGATGAAAAGGTCTACAGCAACAATCCTCCCGGTACTCCCACCGAGTTGATCCGGGACTGTGCCATCAGCGGCAAGCCATACCCGATCAAAGGGTGTGTCATCTGGGGCCAGAACCCGATGCAGACCATCCCCGGTCAGGAGAAGATGAAGAAGGTGCTTGAGCAGATGGATTTTGTCATGTGCGTTGACGTCATGCCCACCGACATCACCATGTGGGCCGACATCCTGCTGCCCGAGGCCTCTTACCTCGAGCGTTACGACTACATTAAGAAGGGAACCCAGTGGGATCTTTCCAAGCCCCACCAGCAGTACATCGCACCGCGTATGCCGCTGGTTGATCCGATGTTCGAGCGCAAAGACCAGGTCTACATCACCAATGAGCTTGCCAAGCGCATGGGTCACGGCGACGAGATCCCGGTCAACTCCCTTGAGGAAATGACCGAGAAAAGCCTCGCAGGAGCAGGTCTTTCCATCGCTCAGATCAAAAAAGAGGGCGGCATCCATATCCAGCCCGGAAAGGATCCCTACAAGATGCCCGAGGACTTTGAAGTCCTTCTCTTTAACGAGGACCTTACCGATGCCGGACATCCCGGAGCCCCGACTTACAAACCGGTCGAAGAGGTTCCAAAAGGCTTTGCCCGTCTGCTCTATGGACGTGCTCCGGTTCACACCTTCAACAGAAGTCAAAACAATGTCTGGCTTAACAACGCCATGCCGGACAACCCGGTCTGGGTCAATGAAAAAGTGGCTGGCAGGCTCGGTCTCATCGATGGTGATACCGTTGGTTTTGTCAACAGTGAGGGTGTCAAGTCCAGAACCACCACAACGGTCAAGGTTACTCCCGGCATTCGTGAGGACTGTGTCTACATGTACCACGGTTACGGCAGTGCCAACCCTGCTCTTTCCACTGGACATGGTACCGGCGTCGATGATACGAGCCTGATCACCAAGCTCGCCATCGATCCCGAATCCGGCTGTTCCGGAATGCGGAACAACTTTGTTAAACTGATCAAGGATGATAAGGTCCTGGACATCCCGGCCTAAGCTGGCTGAGCCTATATAAGGAGGAATGATTCAATGCAATATGGAATGATCATAGACCTGGAGCGCTGCGTCGGCTGCCATGCCTGCACCATCGCCTGCAAGGCTGAATGGGAAGTTCCGGTCGTCAATGCTAGAAACTGGGTAAAGCGGTTGGGACCGACCATGACCGCCGACGGTATGACCGCTACCTACTACCCCGGTCTGTGCAACCACTGTGCAAAACCGACCTGTGTCCCCGAGTGTCCCGCCGATGAGGTGGAGATGACCTTCAAGGATGCCAAAAGCGGTAAAACCAAGACAATGAAAGTTGCCGCTACCTGGAAGGACCCCTTTGACGGAACCGTTCAGGTCGACAAGGAGCGTTGTCTTGGCTGCGGGGCCTGCGCCGATGCCTGTCCGTACGGTGCCCGCTACGTCAATCCCGATCTTGCCGACGACAACTCTGAGGGCAAGGTTGACAAATGCACCTACTGTAAACCCCGTGTTGAGGCAGGACTCGATCCCGCCTGTGTCCAGACCTGTATCGCCGGTGCACGAATTTTCGGCGATCTGGACGATCCCAACTCAGAGGTTTCCAAGTATGTCAAGAAAGGCGCCAAGGGTCTTGAGGCCAAAGGTGGTCACCTCGGCCCCAACTCCCGTTATTACGGGAAGAAAAGAGATATTAACCTTCTCTTTGCCGACTACACCCCTGAGCTTGCCGACCTCGGCTCAGCCCGCCGTCGCGCCATGATGGCATCCATGGTTAAACCTGCAATGAACAAGGCCCGCAACATGGGTCTGCTCGGTCTTGCCGGTGCCATGCTCGTTAAAGGAATGCAGGAAGAAGACAAGTAATTTAGACTTTTTTCCTACATTAATAACAAAAGGGGAACAGCCGGGTTATTCGGCTGTTCCCCTTTTTTGTTAAACCCCGGTTATAGGGTGTAGGGTCGAAGGTCGAAAGTATAAGGTGCAAGGTGTAAGGTAAAAGGCAAAAGGTATAAGGTTTAGGGTTTGAGGGCGAAGGAGCAGGAATAGTAGTTGGGTTAAGCAGAGCGCAACCCGACATGGACAATCTTTCTCTTCGATTTATGAATAAATAAAGACGAAACGGTCGTTGTCAAAGCTGATTCTCAGCCGCCCCTCGTGATTTCTGCCGTAGACCTCCCAGCCCGGCTCCCCTTTTAATTCACACTTCAGGCAGCATGGCGAATGAACGCCCTTATCACGGTCGCACCAGGAGACCAGGGTGGCGTAATCGTTTTCCTCTTCCGCCATCATCTTGCCAACCTCTCTGGCCTGGTCAAAACTGAGCTCATAGCCGACAAAATTACAGCTGATCGGTTTCATTTTTCCTTTCCTCCTTTTCCGCAGTCTGTTTCAGCCTCCAGTTCAATGCCTGGCGGGTAATGCCCAGCATCTGGGCGGCAATGGCCTGATTTCCCTGGGCCCGATTGAGTGCCTCGGTCACCAGGACCTCTCCAGACTCTTTAAGGGTTGGAAGTTGTTTGAGGACCGAGAAAAGTGTTTTTCCGCTTTCCGGCTCAAAAATATCCTTTTCCTCCTGAATTGAATGGCGGGAGATAATATATTTCTTGAACACTTCCATGCTTAACACCTTTGAACGATGCTTGGACACGGCATCAAAAATCATGGACTGAAGTTCACGAATATTACCCGGATAGTGATAGGTACTGAGCAGGATAGGCAGTTCGCCTGGATAGGTTGGTCTTTTTTTACCCAGTTTTTCAGCACTTTCTTCAAGAAAATGATCGAGCAAAAGCGGAATATCGTCCAACCGGTCCCGTAAGGGTGGAATATGAATATGGTGGGTTCGTAATCGAAAAAAGAGATCCTGGCGAAAGGTTCCGGATTTCTGCAGTGATTCAAGATTCTGGTGGGTGGCAAAAATCATTCGTACATTTGTGGAGCGGGAAATATCGGAGCCCAGGGGAAAATACTCCCGTTCCTGGATAAGGCGCAGCAGTTTGATCTGGGCCCCGGGACTGAGATCACCGATTTCATCGAGGAACAGACTGCCGTCGGCAGCAGTTGCGATAAGTCCCTTGCGGCTGGACTCTGCCCCTGAAAAGGCCCCCTTCTTATGACCGAAAAGGGAATCTGCCAGCATGGTGTCATCAAGGCCGGCAATATTTGTGGCCACAAAATCCCCACTCCTGCCGCTTAACCGGTGGATGGCTCTTGCAAACAGTTCCTTGCCCACTCCGGTCTCCCCGGTAATCAGTACCGGCTCGCAGGTGGTGGCAATGGCCTCTGTATACTGAAAAATGGAGTGCATGGTCTTATTGTGGGTGACAATATCGCCAAACGCCTCCGGGGTATTGAGGGTATCTTTGAAGTAATGTTCCTTCAATGCCGAATTTTCACGCCTCAGAGTCCCCAGGTCTATGGCACGCCTGACACCTGTGACAAGACGCGACTCTTCGGTGACTTTGGTAAAGAAGTCATAAGCGCCCAGTTTCATGCAGTGGACAGCAGTCTCCACCTGGTCCAGACCGGTAATAATGATCACCGGGATATCGGGAAAATCCTGCACGACGATGGGCAGCAGTTCGTCTCCGGCAAGATGAGGCATGGTCAAATCAAGAACAAGCACTGAAAACCGGTTCTGTTGAAGCAAAACCTGGACCTTCCTCGGGTCGCTGCAGGTCATCACATTACTGATACCCGCGGCCTGGAGGGTGAGGCTGAAACTGTTCAGCCACGCTTCTTCATCATCAACAAGAAGAACCGGAAACTGCGGAAAAGTTGTCTTTATCATTCTGACTCCAATGAATTGTTTTTTTTAAAAATATTACCACTTTTCTATACCTCTGCTTCCTGCCTGGCCGGTAGACTGACAATCGCTTCAGTCCCGACTCCGAGCTCCGAAGTAAAGGTTATCAGCCCGTTGTGTTCCTTTACAATGCCGGCAGAGACTGCGAGGCCGAGACCTGTCCCGCCCATGGTCCGCTTGGTGGTGAAAAACGGATCGGTGACCTTGTTGATCACATCGGATGCAATTCCACCTCCCTCATCCTGCACACTAACCTCCACCCCGTCACTTTCCTGGTTATAACGGGTCATAACACAAATAGTGCGGTTGGAGTCCTCAAGTGATTCACAGCTGTTCTGGATGAGGTTGATCACGACCTGGATTAATCTTTGACGGTTACCAAGTACCATTGGAATATCCTGGCCGTACTCAACGCGAAAATGATTAGTCGATTTGTGGATGGCGTTTGAAGTCAGACGGACCCCGGAACGGACCACGTCGTTGATATCGACCTCATCCATCAAACCACTGGTTTCCTGGCGGGCGTAATCCTTGAGATCAACCACGATCTCCTTGATCCGCTGGGCACTTTCCTCAAGTTCGGTAAAGACCTGGGGCAATTTTCGGCGTATCTCCGTGTACTCAATGCCGCCCATGGCAAAATCGCCATTTTCCTCAAAAAATTCATCAAGAATGGGCTTGGCACTCTCCCATGAACGCTTAAGGATGGGCAGATTCAAGAGGGCAATGGAGTTGGGGTTATTGATCTCGTGAGCAACCCCTGAAACCAGAAGTCCCAGTGAAATCATCTTGTCGGCATGTTGAAGATGAAGCTGCTGCTGCCTCGCCCTTTCCTCACTTTTTTTCCTTTCAGTGATATCGCGGACGATCCATATGGCATGCCACTGATCCTTGATCCTGGTCGATGACAGGGAAAGTTCAACATTGACTTCTCCACCGGCCTTGCTTAAGGCAACGAGTTCAACTGTCTGGGCAAGACTTCCTTCACGATCCCCTTTTTGGATAGTGAGCAGTTCATCTGAGACGCCCTCCCGCCTTGGACCGATAAGAACATGAATAGGCCGACCAAGAGCTTCTTCGCTTTCATAACCGAAAATGATGGAGGCTGCCTCGTTCCAATAGGCGATATTGCCCTCATGATCCATGAGAATAATGCCGTCGAGCGCCGAGGCGGTCAGGTTACGGAACTTGTCCTCGCTTTCCTTCAACCACTCTTCTGCAAGGTTTCTGGCCTCGCATGTCTCGATATAGCGATCTGCAAGTGCAGTAAGCTCACCGGCCATGTTTTTGATTTCACGCGGCCCCTTCCAGTGAAACACAGCACGTTTCTCATTGTTGATTATGTCATCAAGGCCGGTAAGCAGGTCGCCTTTCATAGCATCGATCCGCTTAGCAATCCAGTTTGCCGACAGAAAGACAAAAACAGACATGGAAAAAATAACCACAATGACATTGACGGTGAGGTTAACCTTCCAGGACTCGATGGCACTGACGTCAACCTTGTAGCCTACCCACATGACCGCCCTGTGTTCAGCATTAAAAACAAGAGGCAGCCAGGCAATTTTATTATCGTCTTTTCCGACAAGGATAACAGGATCACTGGGGTTGTCTTCAAACTCCAGACCGGGGAATTCGGTATAGGCGTTACAGTTTTCATCTGTGAGTTCGACATCATCCGGCAAATCATCTTTTATCAACTCACATCCTCTGAGAAAAGATCCGCTGTCAGTGACCCAGAACCCATCTTTGAAATTCTCGAGAAATGCAGACAGCTCAATACTCAGCACCACTACACCAAGGGTTTGCTGTGTGGAAGAAATAACGGGAGAAGCCATAAGGAGGGTATAAGAATCCTTTCCTCGGGTGAGCCCAAATGGATCCTGCTTCTCATCAACCAGTTCCGCAAAAATCATATTTTCTTCAAGCGCAAGGGTCTGCTTGAAAAAGGATGCTGTTGTTATATGGGAAACCATTTGTCCTGTCTCCAGGCCGTTCTTTCCCCTTGTTAAGGAAAGTTGTGGCTCACCTTTGTGGTCAAACAGAAACAGGCTGGAGACCTGATCGTCATAATTGAACCATCGTTGGAAAACAGTGGTGAGGATAGAGCTGTCAAAATTCCTGTTAATGGTTTCAATGGTTGAGGGAAGTGTTGCGGAACGGATCAGGCTCTTTTTAAGGCAACGGATTCTGGCATTGATCCTGGTAAAGTCGACATGGGAACGAGCCTGGGCCTCGAGACCTGCCGCATACTCAAGACGTTCTATTGTTCTTGGCAAATTCAGGCCAACCACAAAAAAAAGGGGCAGCAGCCCAAGCGCAATAACACCTATAAAAATAAAGGAACGTATATTCATCAAAGTGGTTCAGAAAGAGAAATGGTGTTTCTTTTTTTATGAATTAAAGAAATAAGCTAAATAAATTCTTGCAAATTTTTTTGCTGAGCAAATAATTTTACCGATTTTGATTAACAAATCAACAGTAGCCACAACATTTTTGACATAAAATTTTTTCCAATTTATTTTTTTGGGGAGACGAACATACCCCACCCTCTTCCCCAAAATGGCAAATATCGAAATACTTATTACAATATCAGAATGTTAGATAAAACAAATCGCAGGATTTCAAACATCCTCTGCCCCAAGTTGAATATTTTCATATTGCAAACATACGATCACTACCACCATGTAATATCTTATCAACACAGGTTATCAAAACTAATTAGGCCTTTCATTTAACAGCAGGGAAGACCCGATAACACGGAACAATTAAAAGAAATAATTTATCCGTTAAGGCTTCGCTTAAACACATATACACAGGCTGCCAGTGGACTAACTTCTTCCTGCTCCAAAACCCATAATTATTTTTTGCACCCTATTTTCTCATGCTGGATTTGGCCTGAATGCTTAAATCGGCCTCAAGAACTTTTAAAAGAATCTTCCCCCTACTACGCTAACTGCCTAATTTACTGAATCACTATTCATAATGATGTTAGTCAGCGATCAAGTTAAGATTATTATTTTTTTTAGTATTAAAAGATGGCACGACCTTTGCTAATTCGCATTGCAACATAGTTAAGCGATCCGCATAGATGATGGACTACTCCGTCAAGCCGGATCAAACCAGTGGAGTTTGCAAGGAGGAACAACTAAATGAAGAGTATGTTGTCAAAACTAATTCCTTTCCTGATCATGGCATCCTTTCTCGCTACAGGATGTACAACGGAAAGCACCACCACCGATGCAGCCAAAACTGCCAAACCGGCTGCTGCCAAGACTGAAGCCAAAAAGGAGACAGTCTACAAGGGCAAGGTGGTTCAGAAATCAAACAAGAATAAACTCATTGTCATGCTGGTTGGCAAGGGTGACAAAGCCAAAAAAGTCAGAATCAAATTTGACGATAAAACCACCGGCGCCCAGCACGCCACTCCGCCCCACGCCGCAATCATCAAGTATGAGATGAGAAACGGCGAACCATGGGCCGTGGTTATCAAGCCCAAGCTTGCCAAGCTTCCCAAAGGCGTCACCGAGATCAAGACAGAGGCCATGGAAGAGATGATTTACAGTGGTGGAAAAAAATTCACCCTGATTGACTCCCGTCCCGGCAAAAGATACGCTGCCTCCTTTATTCCCACTGCGATCTCCATTCCGGTTCCCAAATTCAAGGAGCTTGCTCCCCAAAAGCTGCCCAAAGACAAAGACGCCCCCCTGGTCTTTTACTGCGGAGGGCCCACCTGAGGCATGTCAACCAAATCCGCCGGTCTGGCGAAGAAAATGGGTTACAAAAATGTTCAGGTTTACCTCGACGGCGAGCCCGCCTGGAAGAAGGAAGGGCTTCCGACCTATGCATCCAACAAGTTCGTCAAGGAAGGAAACATCGTCCTTGTCGATCTGCGCTCCACTGACAAATCAAAAAAGGGCCGTATTGCCCGCTCCGTATCTATTCCCTACGACAACCTGGAGGGTCGCTACAAGGATCTGCCTAAAAAGGCTGACATCGTTGTCTACAGCGCCGATACTGAGGTAGCTACCGACGCCATTGATGACCTCCGTGACGAAGGCTTCAAGAAGGTCGTCATGGTCAAGGGCAACCTCAAGGGTTGGACAAAGTCCGGTGGTAAACTGGTTACCACTCCCATGGTCACCGATGTTGTCTGGGTACGTAAGCTCGCCAAAGGCGAAGTTTCCGGCAAGGACTTCAAGGCTGCCCTTTCCGGTAAGGCCGCTGACGCAGTAATCCTAGACGTCCGCACCGCTGACGAGGTCAGTGAAGGCAAGTTCAAGAATGTCATCACCATTCCCGTTGACCAGATCGGCGCCCGGATGTCTGAGCTGCCCAAGGACAAGAAAATATATGTCCACTGCACCACCGGCGCCCGCGCTGATATGGCTGCTCAGGAGCTGAAAGAAAAAGGCTACAAAGCCTTCTACTATGTTGCCGATATCAAGTGTAAGGGCAGCGACTGTACCATCTCCGATTAAGCGATCGATTCCAGTCCTGTTGAAGGACTGATCGTTTAACACATGCCCGGCTGTCTGTTGTTCGCCGGTGACTTCCAAAGGGAAGGGGTATGACCACATACCCCTTCCCTTTTTTTTTATTTCAGAGTAAAAGAGGTGCGCTTTTAGCCGTAGTTTTGAAACTTTTGCAACCAACTCACCAGCCAAGGAGCTAGTCCGATGTCCACTGACGATAAGAAGATCATCTACTCGATGATCAAGGTCTCCAAATTTTACGACAACAACCCTATCCTAAAAGATATCTCTCTGTCTTATTTTTATGGCGCCAAAATTGGCGTGCTCGGTCTTAACGGGGCTGGTAAAAGTACTCTCCTGCGAATCCTTGCCGGTATCGACACTGAGTTTAATGGCGAGACCGTTCTCTCCCCTGGGCTCACTGTTGATTACCTGGACCAGGAACCCGCGCTTGACCCGACGAAATCGGTTCGTCAGATTGTCGAGGAAGGTGTCCAGTCCACCGTTGACCTGATTGAGGAGTTCAACACGATCAATGAAAAATTTGCAGAACCGATGAACGACGATGAGATGCAGGACCTCATCGAACGCCAGGGTGAGGTTCAGGACAAGCTTGACGCCCTGGATGCCTGGGACCTCGACTCCAAACTGGAAATGGCCATGGATGCCCTGCGCTGCCCGCCAGCGGATACGAAGTGCGGCATCCTCTCCGGGGGTGAGCAGAGGCGTGTGGCTCTGTGCAGGATCCTCCTCAAGCAGCCGGACATCCTTCTTCTTGACGAGCCCACCAACCACCTCGATGCCGAATCTGTTGCCTGGCTTGAGCACCACCTCCAGCGCTACGAGGGGACCATTATCGCCGTAACCCATGACCGCTATTTTCTCGACAACGTCGCCGGCTGGATTCTGGAGCTGGACCGGGGCCGTGGTATTCCCTGGAAAGGCAATTATTCCTCATGGCTCGAGCAGAAGGAAAAACGCCTTGCCAAGGAGGAAAAGCAGGAATCCGACCGAAGACGCACCCTGCAGCGCGAACTTGAGTGGATAAACATGTCTGCCAAGGGGAAACGCTCCAAGTCCAAGGCAAGGATCAGCGCCTATGAAAAACTGCTCGACCAGGAGAGTGAACAGCTTGACCGGGAGCTGCAGATCTTCATCCCGCCCGGACCTCGTCTCGGCAAGGTGGTGATCGATGCCTCCAATATCCAGAAGAGCTTTGATGATCGACTGCTGGTTGAAGATATGAATTTCCAACTCCCTGCCGGAGGCATTGTCGGCGTAATCGGTCCAAACGGTGCCGGTAAATCGACGCTTTTTAAAATGATCACCGGTCAGGATGAGCCCGATTCCGGATCCATCCGCCTGGGTGATACAGTCAAACTCTCCTACGTTGACCAGAGCCGTGACGCACTTGACCCGGAACAGAATATCTGGGAGGCCATCTCTGAGGGCCAGGAGACCGTCTGGCTCGGTACCCGTGAGGTTAACTCACGGGCCTATGTGGCCCGGTTCAATTTTTCAGGAGCCGCTCAGCAGAAAAAAGTCGGTCTTCTCTCCGGTGGTCAGCGTAACCGTGTCCACATGGCGCGGATGCTCAAGGAAGGCGGCAACGTCCTGCTCCTTGATGAGCCGACCAACGATCTCGATGTCAACACCTTGAGGGCTCTTGAGGAGGCGTTGATCAACTTCGGCGGCTGTGCAGTTGTTATCAGTCATGATCGATGGTTCCTTGACCGAATTGCTACCCATATCCTTGCCTTTGAAGGCGATTCCCAGGTGGTCTGGTTCGAAGGAAATTACTCTGATTATGAAAAGGACCGCAAGGCAAGACTTGGTGCAGAGGCGGATCAGCCTCATCGTATCAAGTACAGGCAGCTGACCAGGTAAAAATTAGACGCTGAGTAAATATTCGGACCTGAAGGACCAGGTTTTAACTGACTGAATAAAAAAACCGCTGCGTGGGAGACTGGGCAGCGGTTTTTGTCTTCTGAAGGATAACCCGCATTTCTCACCAGGATTGTAGTAAAAAATACGGGCTGAAACGAAAAAATTCAGATGGAGTTCAGCTCATCGATCAGCGTCTTCAGGAGGGGAAGCTTATCATTGACCTTACCGGTGGAGCCGGCCCGGCAGTCGGTCTCAATTTCACTGACAAGTTCACGGATTCCCTCAATTCCAAGACTGGCTGCCGCACCCTTTATCGAATGGGCCGCTGCACCGGCCGCCTTGAAATCATCTTCCCTGACTGCCTTGGTTATTTTTGCAAAATCAGAGGTAGATGAATCCCGAAAGATGTCGATCAACTCGTCAAGCAGTTCCTTGTCGCCGGCTGCCTGCTCAAGCGCAAAATCCATGTTCCATTTCAACTCACCCATGCCGCTCCTCTGTGAAAAACTTTCTTCGATTCCAAAATGTTAATCAAACAGACTGGTTAAATAGTATCACAGTAAATTGACCTTTGGCAAATCAATGCTGAAACTCATTGGCTGATTTTTTCGGTGTCATCCAGGTTTCCTGCTCTGTGCAAGACACCTTAAAATTTCACTCTCCGCAACGGCTCCGTGTCTAAAAATCACAGGCCTGTCATTGTGGCAACCGACAATTGTTGACGGTTGCCCGCCAGCTGTTGTTCCACCGTCAACAATATAATCCAGACCGGTTGGGAACTGTTCAGCGACTTCTTCAGGAGACACTGCCGGACTGTACCCGGATCGGTTTCCACTTGTCGCCGTAACCGGTATCCCGGCGAGTCTAACAAAATCGGCGGCAACAGGGTTGGAGGAGATCCTTACTCCCAGTGTTGAGGTTCCGGCGGTGAGCAGAGGCGAAAGCTCAGGCCGGCTGTCAAAAACAAGAGTCAAAGGACCGGGCCAGAATTCAGCAATCAATGGGAGATAACAGGAAGGGACCGATGTGACAAGCTCGGCAAGTTTCTGCTGGTCATCAACCAGGACCAGAATCGGCTTGGACTGGTGACGGCCCTTGAGCCGATAGAGCTTTTCCAAAGCACGCTCATTTCCGGGGTCAACGGCCAGACCGTAAAAGGTCTCGGTGGGAAAGGCGATGACACCGCCTCTGCGAAGAAGTTCCACCGCCTGCTCCAATCCAGGGTCAGGCGGTGGAGAGAATTTTGGGTCAGGAACCAATTTTTCTTGCCTTCTCTTCAACCTGACGAGCCATCTCTTTTTTGAATTCGTCAAGTTTCGCGGCCAGTTGCCTGTTTTCAAGGGCAAGAATTCGTACAGCAAGCACCCCTGCATTTTTAGCACCGGCCTTGCCAATGGCCATGGTTGCCACAGGAATCCCAGGTGGCATCATCACAGTGGCAAGCAGGGCATCCATGCCCTTCAGGGACGAGGCATCAAGAGGAACACCGATCACAGGCAGATTTGTGTGGGCGGCCAGTACACCGGCCAGATGGGCTGCCATTCCAGCGCCTGCAATGATCACCTTGAGACCACGCTCTGCTGCAGTTGATGCCCACTCGGCAGCACGATCCGGGGTCCGGTGGGCTGAGGCGATGGTCATCTCATAATCAACTCCCATGGATTTAAGAAAATCGGCCGCAGCCTGCATGGCAGGAAGATCAGAATCAGATCCCATGACAATACCGACCCGGCCGTTGCTCTCTTTTCCAGCACTTAATTTATTCATGGCCTTGGCACCGATATCTCTACGGCTGTAACAACCGGTCCAGCTGACGCAGTCAACGGCCTTGTACGCCTGTGCAATGGCCGTCTTGAGATTTTTACCCACAGCGGTAACACCCAGAACCCTGCCACCGGCTGTGGCGATCCGGTTATTCCTCATGGCTGTTCCGGCATGGAAGACCTTGACACCGGCCACTTTTGAGGCTTTGGTCAGTCCATTAATCACCTTACCGGTCTCATAACTTCCGGGATACCCCCCTGAGGACATGACCACGCAGACTGTCGGCCTGGGGTCAATCTTCATCTCGACCTCATTGAGCCTGCCGTCAATAGCCGCCTCAAAAATATCAACAACATCGCTTTTGAGACGCATGAGCAGCGGCTGCGCTTCGGGATCGCCAAATCGACAGTTGAACTCCAGGACATCAATGCGGTCCCCGTCGATCATCAACCCGGCATAGAGCATGCCTTTGTACGGCCGTCCCTCCCTGGCCATTCCCCTGAGGGTTGGCAGCATCACTTTCTTCATGACCCAGTCGGCGACCTCTGCAGTCACCAGGGGTGCTGGAGAATAGGCTCCCATTCCACCGGTATTGGGGCCCTTATCACCCTCGTATACCGCCTTGTGATCCTGAGAACTGGGCAGCGGCAGGACAGTTTTGCCGTCAGTAAATGCAATGAATGAAGCCTCCTCACCGGTGAGACATCTCTCGATGACCACACTATCTCCCGCCTCGCCAAAGGCTTTATCGGCCATGATCAGGTCAACGGCCCTCTTTGCCTCATCAACGGTCTGTGCGACAATAACACCCTTGCCGGCAGCGAGACCGTCAGCCTTGACGACGATTGGAGCACCGACCTTGTCCAGGTACTTTTTGGCCTTTTTTCGCTCGGTGAACACCTTGAATTTGGCCGAGGGGATTCTGTACTTTTTCATGAACTCCTTGGTAAAAACCTTGGAGCCCTCCAGAATGGCAGCATCTCCGCTCGGTCCGAAGATACGAAGCCCCTTCTCTTCAAACAAATCAACAATGCCCGCAGTCAGTGAAGATTCGGGTCCGACCACGGTGAGATCAATCTTCTCCTTGACTGCAAACGAAACAAGGGCGTCAACATCGGTGGCGGAAATATCAACACACTCAGCCATACGCCTCATACCGGCATTTCCAGGTGCGCAGTAAACCTTGTCCACCTTTTTACTCTGTGCAATCTTCCACACCAGGGCATGCTCACGCCCTCCGGAACCTACAACCAGTACTTTCATCAAATTTTCTCCTCTGTTCAGGATAATTAACTTATGGGTGTCTTAAAAAAATTCGGAGCCTACACTTACCTCGTTCCAAATCACGACATGAGAAAAATTTCACAACAGGTGTTTCCAAAAAAAATGTTTTGGGGGGTAAATAGTTAATATCGGAGTCTCCCTGCAGTCGTTTGCCCTGAGGACGAATTGCTCAGCTGACTACACAATGCTCCAAACAAAAAATTTCGCAACTCTTTAAGCTACCTTCAGTGTCTTTACAAATTTTGTTTAAACTCAACTCTGTAACTGTTTAGCAGGTAAGCGAGCTTGCGAGACTCCGGTGCTTCAAATTCGTTCATTTATGGCTTCGAAGCATACCAGTGTTATTGGAGAAGGCCTAAACAGACGTAGTTGAAGTGCTGCTGAACAGTTACAAAATTTCTCTCATAACAAAGAGTTTGGCCGAAAAGATGATTTTTTATGGTCGCCTAAAAAACAGACTACAATATTACATTATTGACATTGACAAATCCAGTCGAATGGATATATATGAGTGAGTGGTCATTCATGCCCGGCCAGATTTTGCTCCGTCAAAATTCCAAGGTAAAATCAATAACAAGAGTCATATTCACTTAGTCAGAATTAATGAAATCCGCCAACAAACATACCAAAATTCTTACCGCCGCAACCAAAGTTTTTGCCAAGAAGGGATTTTTCAATGCCAGAATATCCGATATTGCCAAAGAAGCCAAGGTTGCTGATGGTACTATTTACCTCTATTTCAATAATAAATTTGATATTCTTATCTCAGTCTTTGAAGAAGAGATCGGAAGCCTGATTGAACAGGTTAAAAAGCTCATCGCCGCAGAAGATGATCCGCAGAAGATGCTGGAGATTTTTGCCACCAAGCATCTCACGGTGATGAAAAAGAACAAAAATCTTGCCGAAGTTATCCAGATTGAGTTGCGTCAGTCGACAAAACTCATCAAAGAGTATCGCAACAACAAGTTCAGCGAGTACATCAATATTATCTCCACAATCATCAAAACCGGGCAGGAAAAAGGCGTCTACCGGAAAGATATCAGACCGGGTATTGCCAAAAGAGCGTTTTTTGGAGCCCTTGATGAAATTTCCAGGGTCTGGACCCTGTCACTGGACACGGAATACGGAGTGGAAGAGACGAGTCGTCAGATCATTGACATCTTTATGATGGGGATGCTGACCTCCAGATAACAGTTGCAGGATAACTGTCGAGCCCCTCTCAACCCGCTGCAGACAGAATAAGTCCTCTCACGGCGGGTCAGACGTGAGAGAACTCTTACTCAACTGTATTTCAGGAAAAATCGGACGAGCTGATATTGACGACCTCAAACTCCCTGACACCCCCCGGAGTTTTAGCCAAAACCTCATCACCGATCTCCTTGCCAAGCATTGATCGGCCAAGAGGCGAAAGAACAGAAATTGATCCGTCTTTAACGTCTGCCTCCTCCGGACCGAGAAGCTGATAGGTAATCTCCTCATCAGTATCCATGTCCAGCAACTCCACCACCGTACCAAACACCGCCTTTTGGGTGGGTACACTGCAGCAATCAATGACCTCGCTGCGACCGAGCTTGTCCTTGAGCTCCATAATCCGCCCCTCGATATGCCCCTGCCGCTCTTTGGCGGCATGATATTCGGCATTCTCCTTAAGGTCGCCGTGCTCCCTGGCCACTTCAATAGCCTTGACAACATCGTAGCGTTCAACCTTCTCCAGACGTCCCAGCTCTTTCTTGAGCCGTTGATGTCCCCTGGTAGACATTGGAATTCGCTCTACCATTTCTTCCTCCACAATATGCAATAAAAAAAACCTGCAGCCGACCATGCATCGACTACAGGACCATGATTAATCCGTAAAATGAACTCACCACCTGTAAATCAGGGAAAACAGGAGAGACTCTTCCCGATACTCACTACCCTGAGTGATGTGAATAGTGCTATTTAATAGAAAGTGAGGGTTCATTTCAAGATAAATTTCACCCTCGAACAAATGATTGTCATCTCCGCCTGAATCATAGCCGAAACTATAGTCCAGGGTAAAATAGGAAGGCACCCCTCGCCAGAGGACATCTTCCGCCAACTGGTACTCGGCATGGATGGAAAAAAGATGCTGCCAGTAACGTTCCGGGCTCCAGTAAGGGTGGTCTCTTTCAATAAAACCTGATTCCAGCCGGTTGTCACGGCCGGTATTGCCTTCTTCACTTAGCAGATGCTCATAACCGTAACGCAGCTCCACCAGATTCGGTTCACTGTGAAGGATGTATGAGGCCCACAGATCGTAACGGTTTTGAGAGTTGCCGTCGTCATACATCCGGTAACAGTACCCCCCCCCGCCGAACAGACGCGGCAAAAGGTCCAGCCGAATCCCTCCGCACAGATCCTGCCGGTCCAGGCCGTCACTGAGTGCCTGTAAAGTATCATCCACACCACTCTGTTCAAACTCAGTAAGCCATTGTACACGGTCACCCAGCCAGCCGCTGACACCAATTTGATAAAGCAGCCTGTGATTGGTTGGGCCCGACGGTGACTCCAGCCCCAGTTTAAAATCGATATCGACTCGCGAATCGGTGGTAATAGAAAAATCGCAGAGAAAACGATTGGAGTCAAGGGTCTCACCCGTTTCATCGGATTCGTAATGAAGATAGCGGGCGGATAACTCCAGCTCCTGGTTAAGGGCCGGCATAAGCCAGCTGGAAACTCCAAGGTAACGTTCGTTTAAATCAAAATAACCGGAACGACCGGTGTGGGAATGATGACCGAAATCAAGTGATGTTCTGGGTCGCCTTTTTAACCGGTTCCTCTCTTTGGATTCTTCCAGTCCGGGATAATCCTCATTGATCTGTTCCATTTGCTGATAAATTGAGGCCTCTTCACCCAGCAGCCCCAGGCGGCTGTAAATCCCGGCAAGATCAAATTGGCTCTCAATGGATTGCTCCTCCGAGAGGAGATGGCGGTACTCCTTGACCCCTTGATAATATTCCCCTTTCACAAGTGCAGTTCGTGCCTCAAGTTCTGTCTCAACTCTCTCCTGCAGACGGTAACTGCGGTAGAGCTTAGCGCCCTGGCTTGCCAGTGGCGTCTCGAGATGACTTGCGATATAAAAGGGATCTGATACATAAGCCAGTCCGCTTAAAGGTTCCGGGGAAGAAAAAGTCATTTTTCTCCACAGTGGCTCTTCCACGGCGACCATTGTCAGAACAAGTTCTTTTTCCTCAAGAACCTGACTGAAGGACTCCTCTGCAGGCGGTTGCAGCAATTCTTCATAAACCTCAACCGCTTCCTCCCACCTCTTGACCGCCCAAAGAGAACGGGCAAGCAGAAGCCTCTCTTCAAAAAGAAGAGCATCCTTTTTTTCCTGAGAATGACGCAGATCTCTCTGTCCTACAGCGTCAGCCAGACCAGGGGTCAACTCATCGATCAACTGACTGAAGCCGGCCAGTTGAAAACGGATCTCCTGCCGTTTTCGTCGGAAATGAGTCTCAGCCGGGTAGTCCTTTTCCAGCTCTCTGTAAACTTCAAGAGCCGGACCAAGTTTTCCCTGTTCATAGAGGCTTTCTGCCAACAGGGTTCGTCCGTGCAGGGAACGGGAAAGCTTTTTTGCAAACTGGAGGGTCAATTCTTCGGCGACGTCATGAAGTCCGTATTGTTTTGCCAGATTGATATAATCGAGTGCTTTTGCAAAACTCACCTTGAAGAGTCCACTGCCCCGCTCTACAGCAAGATCATACAACTCCTCCTGACGTTCACCGATTTCTGCAAGATACTCCACAAACAGGGCTTCAATTAATGATGGCTTGAGCCTCTTCAGTTCCCTTATGATATCAAGGGCCTCATCATTGTCCTGATCGGCCAGGTGCAGCCGGGCAAGCATGAGCCCGGCCTCTTTCTCTGCTCCCGCATAATGTTTTTCCACAAGGTCGATAGCCTCGTCATATTCGTCTGACGCACTGAGCAGATCGATTCTCAGCTGAAAGAGTTGACGCCCTGAAATGCGTCCCCCCTTTTGATTTGCAGCCAAGGCTCCAGTCTGCTGCATGAGCAGGCCAAACCACTTCCAGGCAAGACCGAGATCGTTATTTTCAAGGCAAATTCGAGAGAGCCTGTAAAGCACTTCTTCGCCTTTTGTTTCCTGGATCAGCACCTCCCGCCCGTACTGTTCAGCCGCGTATCCCATCCCTGCCTTCAACAGCAGATCCATGCGCTCCAGCATAAGCTCGAGGCTTACCTCGGACGGGATGTCCTGCTGTTCAAGCAGGTGATCGTACTGATCAAGAGCCCTGCTATAGAGCCCCATTGTTGTAAAATCACGGGCAGCCCGATGATCAAGATCAAATAAGTCGTCCCTTCCAGTGGCAAGCTTTGCAAGTTTCCGGTAATAGGAGGCGTAAGAGTCATCAAGGCCGAACATGGTGCAAATCTCAAGACAGCGGGTCAACACCAGCCGGTCATTGGTGACAGCCTTCAGGTACATTCGATAGTGTCTCAAAGCGCTGAACTGCCGCCCAGTATGATAATGATATTCACCGATGAGGTGACGGGCCCTGGGATCAGCCACTTGTTTGGATGTCAATTTGCGCAGATATTCACCGGCTTTTAAAAAGTCGCCGGAATCAAGATGCAGTTCTGCAAGACGTAGAATGGTCCTGACATTTGCGGCGTCGTGGTGGTGAATAATTTCAAGGACCTCGACAAGTTCCTTTTTCTTCCCCAGACGATCCAGCTGGTCGGCCATGATGAGATAGATCCCCAACCGGTCCGGTGTAACCCTTGCGAGATCACGCCACAGCGGCCAGGCTCCTTCGTTTTCAACGATACTCACCAGATCGCCGGCAAGAACAGACTGGATTTTTTCAATATCTTCGCTGACTGACTTGTTTTCAGGGTCGAGTTTTCGATACTCCTCAAAATAATAGAGGGCCTTGTCCGGCCTCCTCAGATCATCAAGGTATATCCGGCCGATCTGGAGAAACAACTCCTCGTCCTGTTCTCCATGGGCCAGCAGGGTGAGGAGAAAAGGCAGGGCCTCCTTTTCCCGTTTTGTTTTAAGGAAAAATTCACCAAGCCGACGCTGAAACGGCAGATAATGCGGATAACGTTTGAGATAATCTTTGTAATAGGTGACGGCCTGCTCCATTTTACCGGCCTTGTCGTGGAACACTGCTGCGCGCAGAAGATCCTCATCATCGCCAGACTCTTCCACCAGTTTGTTATAGTACCACAACCCTTTTTGATCATGGCCAAGTTCCATGGCTGAAGCGGCCAGCTTCCTGAGCAACTCTATATCGTCACCCCGACGCAGATAAAGCTGCTCCATCAATGGATAGGCAAGATTGTTTTTACCGCTGCCGAGCAACGACTCAACCAGCCCATACAGGGCTTCACCGGCATAGGGACCGTCCGGTTCCCTTTCATAAGCAAGCCCAAACGACTGTGAAGCCGAATCATACTGTTTAGTTACAAGGGCCGCCTTGCCGGACAAAAACAGATAATCAATACGGGAAGGTGTCTGCTCAAGAAGTGACTCCATGATGACCGACACCTGGGACCACCGTTTGAGCTGAACAAGAACCTGGGCATATTCCCAATGGAGAAGTTCTACGCGAGGCTGGTTTCTGCTCAATCCCTGGTAATGTTGTGCTGCCACATCAAAATGTTTTCTGCGAACCAGCTCACGAGCGACCTGCCAGTCCTGCATCCACAACGGTTGTGAATGGCCGGGGCTGAGAGCCACATCGTCTTCGGGGACGATGTCAGGATTACCAAGGGCAGATGAAGGGAGGCAGGTAACAAGGATGAGAGTCCACAGCCCAAGACAGTGGATAACTGAGGAGATAAAACTTCCTCTCGGGCTATCCGCTGTCTGGTATGGAGGCTGCGACATCAACAAGGAGTGGGGTTGATAGCGAAATATGGTTCAAAGAAAAATTTTATCGGTTGTAAAACTTCGCAATGGTCTCTACCACATATTGCTGGTTTTCCAGTCCGACTTCAGGATAGATGGGCAGAGCGATGGTCTCCGCAGCAGCTCGATCGGAGTTGGGCAGGTCAAGATGTTCGTAATGCCCTTTCAGACACTCCTGACGGTGCAGGGAAAGCGGATAATAGATTTCACAGCCGACAGAGTGGTCGTGCAGCCACTTGACGAGTTCATCACGCTCTTTAACCCGAAGAATGTACTGGTTATAGATGTGGTGATTCGGCTCCTCAGCTTCATTGTCTTTGGGCAAGTAGACTGCTGCCGGCAGTTGCACCATCCCTTTCTCCACCAGGCCGGTTTCGCTGAAAAGGTCGTTGTAGCTGGCAGCATTTTTTCTTCGCCCCCTGTGCCACTCATCAAGATGACGCAGTTTGATTCGAAGTACTGCAGCCTGGATCGGGTCCAGACGGAAGTTACCGCCGATCATGGAATGGTAATACTTGGGAGAGGCGCCATGATTGAGAAGGATGCGAAGCTTTTGAGCAAATTCACCATCGTCTGTTACCACCATGCCGCCGTCGCCAATACCCCCCAGATTCTTACTTGGAAAAAACGAAAAACAACCGCAAAGCCCCATGGAGCCGGCTCGCCGCCAGTCATCGGCTCCTTTTTGGCCGGGATACTCGGCACCTATGGCCTGGGCCGCATCCTCGATGACTGCAGCACCGTGACTGTCAGCCGCATCAAGAATCTTTTCCATGTCGGCGCACTGTCCGTAAAGGTGAACCGGAATGATCGCCTTGATCTGCTTTTTTTTATCATTATCAAGGGCGTCAGCCATCGCCTGCGGATCCATGTTGAAAGTCACCGGGTCAATATCGACAAAGACCGGTACCGCTCCCCTTCTCAGGATCACACCCATGGTTGCAAAAAAGGTATACGGCGTGGTCAGCACCTTATCACCAGGTTCGATATCAAGACCCAGCAGGGAAACCAGCAGGGCATCGGTTCCGGATGACACGCCGACACCATGGGATGTACCGCAGTAGGCGGCGACCTCTTCTTCCAGGGCAGTGACTTCCGGTCCCTGGATATAGCGGGTAGAATCAACAACCCGGGTCACCGCTTCAAGAACTTCTTCACGCAGGGGAGCCAGCTGTGCACTCAAATCTAAAAGGGGTACTCTCATCTCCTCTTCTTCATCCTCCGGAGGTTACCTGTAATATAATCTTACCCGGGAGTCTCTGGCGGAAAATTGCAATGCTCCGACAGGCTCCTGAGGGTTGTGTTCTGTCAGCGCTTGGTAATAATCTCATTGCCATCAAAAAAATCAACAATATCCGGCATCTCAGACTCAAGATACTTCTTCATTTTTTTGAGCAGATTAACCTCAATCTGCCGTACCCGTTCCCGGGAAATGCCAAATTTATCGGCAATGTTCTGCAAGGTCAGTGGTTCATCGGTGAGCAGTCGCAGCTCAAGGATCATGGTCTCCTTGTCATTGAGCTCTTCCTTGAAAACGGTGAGCAGTTCATGGAGCTTTGACTTCATCTCAGCGCCGGCCACCGTATCTTCCACAGCCGGACCGTTACTTGGAATGAAACTCTTCTGCTCATCATCGGAATCGGCACGAACAGGGCTCTCCAGCGAGACATCCCATGAGTCCATGCGCTGGCTCATCTCGATAACCTCGCTCTCCTTGACATTGAGACGCTCGGCAAGGAGCTTGACTTCCGGTTTGAATCCCTGGGCCTCGAGGAGCTTTTTCTCTTTGTTGAGGCTGAAAAAAAGTTTCCGCTGAGCCTGGGTAGTACCGATTTTGACCAGACGCCAGTTATCCATGATAAACTTCAGGATATAGGCCCTGATCCAGTAAGCGGCATAATAGGAAAACTTGACGCCACGGTAGGGATCAAATTTTTTGGTGGCCTGGACAAGACCGACATTTCCCTCCTGAATCAGATCCATGAAGTTCTGCATCCAGTATTTCTGGAAGTCCATGGCCACCTTGACCACCAGCCGCAGGTTGGCCGAAACCAGCCGGTAGGCCGCATCCTGATCGCCCTCTTCACGGAAACGGATGGCCAGTTCATCAGCCTCCTCCCTGGTTAACAGCTCATACTGGCTGATCTCCTGAAGATAACGGTGCAGTGCCGGATTGGATAACGTCGGCAGATTCTCATCATCGGAGATGGAAACCAGAGGATGTTCCTGGGGCTTACGAACATCGTCACTCTTTTTTTTCTTTTTCTTTGTGGTCATGAAAGACCCTTTTTACCAATTTAAATGAGACTATTTACTGCAAATTATACACTATTACTCCAACGAGTCGAAAGTGCAATCAGATTATAATTCTATTTTCTTCTTTTGCCGGATATGCTAAGAATCAGTCGCTTTCCAGCGTGAGGACCCGCATGACCTGATCAGTCGGGTCACATACCGGACTCCATTGATTTCAAGTTTTAAGTTCAATAAACCATATGAAACATATACGAAATTTCTCCATCATCGCCCATATTGATCACGGCAAGTCTACTCTGGCCGACCGAATGATTCAAATCTGCGGCCAGGTCACTGACCGTGAATTCAAGGACCAGCTCCTTGACAATATGGATATCGAGAGGGAACGGGGCATCACCATCAAGAGCCAGACCATCTGTCTGCCTTATACGGCAAAAGACGGAGAGCAGTACATCCTCAACCTGGTTGACACCCCGGGACATGTCGATTTCAGTTATGAGGTTTCCAGAGCCTTGAGCTCCTGCGAGGGGGCCCTGCTGCTCATTGATGCCGCCCAGGGAGTTGAGGCCCAGACGCTCGCCAACCTCTACCTGGCCATGGAAAACGACCTTGAAATCATCCCGGTAGTCAACAAGATCGACCTGCCCTCGGCAGAACCTGAGCGTGTGGTCTCCCAGATTGAGGACGATCTGGGCCTTGACGGCGAGATTATCCAGCTCTGCTCCGCCAAGACCGGCGAGGGTGTGGATGACGTCCTTGAGGCCATCGTCAACTACCTGCCTCCCCCTGAAGGAAAAGTGTCTGAGCCTCTCCAGGCCTTGATCTTCGATGCAAATTACGACCCCTTTCGCGGTACCATCATCTCGGTGAGAATCATCAACGGCACCGTTAAACCGGGCGAATCAATCAAATTCATGTCCAATGGGGCGGTTTACCGGGTGGAGGAGGTCGGTCTCTTCAAGGTCAAGAGGGAAAAGCAGAAGAGCCTCTCCGCCGGCCAGGTCGGCTATATCCTGGCCGGGGTAAAAACGGTAAGCGACACCCGTCCCGGTGACACCATCACCAATGAGGCCGCCCCCTGCACGGCACCGCTGCCCGGCTTTCGGGAAGTCCAGCAGGTGGTCTTTTCCTCTGTCTACCCCATTGCCACAGACGACTATGAAAACCTCGCCACAGCCCTGGAAAAACTGCAGCTCAACGATGCGGCGCTGACCTTTCAAAAAGACTCTTCAGCAGCGCTGGGTTTTGGATTCCGTTGCGGTTTCCTGGGTCTTCTCCACCTGGAGGTGGTCCAGGAACGGCTGGAGCGGGAATTCGATATCTCGCTCATCCTCACCGTCCCTTCGGTCAAGTACGACTTCTACCTCAGTAACGGTGAGCTGCTCGAGGTGGACAACCCGGCCTACTTCCCGGATCCGGCCCACATTGACCGAATCGAAGAACCGTACATCAAGTCAACTATTCACATCCCAGAACGGTACATGGGAGCGGTCATGACCCTGTGCATGGAGCGTAGAGGCGAAAACACCAACTACCATTATCCCATGCCGGGCCGTATCGAGTTCACCTGTGAGCTGCCGCTGGCAGAGGTGATCTACGATTTCTACGACCGGCTCAAGTCGGTCACTCAGGGCTACGGCTCTTTTGACTATGAGCTCTACGACTACCGTAAATCGGATCTCGTCAAACTCGACATCCTGGTCAACGGTGAACAGGTGGACGCCCTTTCCCAACTGGTCCACCGCCAAAATGCCAGATCCCGCGGCCTCAATGCCTGCGAGCGGCTCAAGGAAGAGATCCCGCGCCAGCAGTTCAAGATCGCCATCCAGGCAGCCATCGGCGGATCCATCATTGCCAGAACCAATATCTCGGCACTTCGAAAAGACGTCACCGCAAAATGTTACGGCGGTGATATAACGAGGAAGAGAAAGCTTCTTGAAAAACAGAAGGCCGGCAAAAAACGAATGAAGACTGTCGGCAATGTGGATATCCCGCAAAAGGCCTTTCTGGCGGTGCTCAAGTCTGACCAGTAGCACCTCTGACCAGTAGCACCACACCGGCCCACTCTCCGGGCTGAAGGAATCAGACGGACTGACAGACTCCTGCAGCCCCGGGCCGGAACCCGGTGCTGCAGGAGGAAACAAGACCTACAGCAAAGATTTTACTGCTTCTGCAATGGAATCTGCGTCAAGCCCCTGGCGGGCGTAAAGCTCGGCCGGCTTACCTGACCCGCCGTACTGCGCGACCCCAAGTCTCTTAAACGGTACCGCTTTCACGTTATCTGCAAGTACTGCTGCAACAATGGACCCGAGCCCGGTGTCCACATGGTGATCCTCCACGGTAACAATCGGCCCGGCAGCTGCAGCCTCAAGTATCGCCGCTTCATCCACCGGCTTCAGGGAACCCATATTGAGCACGCCCGCTGACGTCCCCTCTTCGCTGAGTTTTTTCCAGGCATCCATGACCGTAGGAGCCAGCGCACCATAGGTAATGATGGTTGCCTGTTGTCCCCTGCGCAGCCAGTCGCCCTTGCCAGGTTCAAAACGATACTCCTTATCAAAAAATACCGTGCCGTCTTCCCTGGTGATGACCGGGGTCTTTGAGCGTCCCATACCGACAAATACATTGCCGTCCATGGCTGCCGCATACCTGACAATTCTGTCAGTCTGGTTGGGGTCGGCGGGCATAAAGACCGAACTGCGGTAATAGTTGCGGAACAACCCAAGATAATCAATACACTGGTGAGTCGGGCCATCTTCACCGACATCAAGGCCCACATGGGTAGCCACAACCTTGACGTTGGTGTGGTTAAAGTCATTAAGGCGGTTCTGGTTGTAGACCTCGGAGGCGGCAAAGGCGCCAAAGGTGGAGAAAAAAGGAACCAGCCCGACACTTGCCATTCCGCCGGCAAGCGTTGCGGCGTGATGCTCCTGTATTCCAGCCTCCACATAGGCCTGCGGGGAGTGTTTACGAAATCCGCCCATCTTTACAGACCCCTCCAGGTCGCAGGAAATTCCTGAAACAAGGGTGGCACCGTTCACATTATTGGCCTCGGCAAGACCAAGCAGGGCATTGCCGTAGGCGGACCGATTGTCGGTCATGGTGCCGGCGTCATAGAGGATGGGCTCACCCATGCTCATGGCCGGCGCTGCAGAAACAGGAGACTGGATGGTATCGGTTTTGACCTGCTCCGTGCGCAGCCCCTGCCATTTTTCAATTTCACCGTCAGCACCGATCTCGGCAAGGGCTTCCTGCAGCTGATCTATGGGCAGCGGTGAACCGTGATACTTGGCAAGATTTTCCATGAATGAAATCCCCTTACCCATCACCGTCCGGCTGACAATCACCTTTGGTCGACCGTTTTCACTATTATATGCAGTGGAAAGAGCCTGGAAAAAGCTGTTGTAATCATGGCCGTCCTCCAGGTAGGTCACATCCCACTTGGAGGAACTGTACATTTCCCTGACAGACTGGGGCATGACATCATTGGTCGGGCCGCAGATCTGCAGATGATTACGATCTATCACCACAATCAGATTATCAAGATTATACTTGTCAGCATAACGAATGGCTTCACAGACCTGCCCTTTCTGCTGTTCGCCGTCGCCCATAAAGGTTATCACCTTGGGTTTACGACCCTGCATCTTGAGACCGTGCGCAATACCGGCGGCGGTGGACAGTCCCTGGCCAAGATTGCCTGTATCCCACTCCACACCGGGAACAATGGACTCCACGTGTCCGGGAAACCCGGATCCGGTTCGGCGGAAACCGGCAAGAAAATCTTCCTCGCTGAAATAGCCGTATTCGGCAAGCGTTGAGTAGACTCCCGGTGAAATGTGCCCCATGGAGACAATGACCCGATCCCTTTCTGAGTCCTGCGGATTTGCAGAATCATGTTTTATGCAGCCATAGGTGACCAGCAGCATATCCAGTGCTGAAAGTGATCCGCCGGGATGGCCTGAAGAGGCGAGGCTTGTGGACAGCAGGATGTTTTTGGCGCACCTGGTCCGCATTGCCTGCAGCTTGCTGACCTCTTCATTGGACAGTTGGCCGGATTGCATGTTGAGTCGCAGTGTCATATAGTTCTCCATTGGTGAGTGTGGGTTCTGGTTGCATCCGATGAAAATGCAACCAGACATATTAGTCAAAATTGAAAAAAAAACACCATTAAAAAATGCTTCATATCGGGACTGTCGCCATTGAACCGCCACTTATCCTGGCTCCGCTTGCCGGATATTCAGATCTCCCCTTTCGCCTCCTCTGCAGGCGTTATGGGGCAGGTCTTGTCGTTTCGGAAATGATCAACTGCCACGGGCTGGTCTACTCCCAGAAAAAAACCATCGCCATGCTCCAGTCCGCAGAGGA
>JBDLID010000008.1:0-43442 GCA_039715055.1 Thermodesulfobacteriota bacterium
GCGGTGACCGCAGAAAAAGGTCACGCCTTTCGGAACAGGTGCTCTTCGGCAGCTCTTTTCAGCTCAACAGGCTCTCCACATCAACCTCATCAAGCTGCTCGACGGCAAGATACTGCTCGCCGTAGCGGTTGTGAACACCGCTTGTCAGAAACAGGTCAAAGAGGTCGGAGTCGAAGTGACCGTCCTTATGCATGAACTGCATGATTTTTACCGCTTCACTGAGAGTTTTCGCCTTTTTATACGGCCGGTCCGAGGCGGTTAATGCCTCGAACACATCGGCAATCACCATGATTTTTGCCGTAATCGACATCTGGTCGCCGGTGAGCTTTCGAGGGTAGCCGGTGCCGACCATGGTCTCATGATGGCCGCCGGCGATCTCCGGCACTCCCTTGAGGTGTTTGGGGTATGGCAGTTCGCCGAGCATCTTGATGGTCTGGACGATATGATCGTTGATCTTGAAGCGCTCCTCCTCCGACAGGGTGCCCCGATTCACCTGGAGGTTGTGGATCTCACCATGATTGTAATGATACTCAGGCTCATCGAGTTTAAACCCCCAAGGGTTGTCGTCTCTGATCCGCTCCCAGTCCTGTTTGAAAAAGAGATGCTCCTCCCTGTCACTGAGAAGTTTTTCCTCCACCGGCAGTTCCTTTGACGGACTGCGATCTTTGCGCGTTCCCTCCTCCCAGGAAATGCCGATCCGGTCATCAAGTGTCCGCTGCCAGCTGTAGCCGGCCACGGCATGAAGCCGCTCCACCAGCTCAGGAGCCATAAACTCACCACCCTCATTGCAGCCGGCAATAAAGCAAAAGTCGTCATCGAGTTCCGCAAGACGCTCAGACAGCTCCTGCTTTAGTTTTTGCTCATCCCCGCCAGCTATAATCTGCTCAAGACAGTCGATCATCGTGTCCCGTTTCAGGACCTCAAAACGCATCCGCACTTCATGGATTCGGTCGTAGATTGTCTCCAGCTTGGTGGCTTTATCCACCACGTACTCCGGCGTGGTGACCTTGCCGCAGTCATGGAGCCAGGCCGCCACGTGAAGCTCCTCCCACTGCTCCTCACTGAGATCAAAATCACCAAATACCCCCTCTTTTTCATCACAGGCAGCCTGGGCCAGCATCTTTGCAATTTCAGGTACCCGCTGACAGTGACCGCCAGTGTAGGGGGATTTGGCATCAATGGCGCCGGCAATCAGTCTGATAAATGCATCAAAAAGATCCTTCTGCTTCTGAATCAGCTGACGGGTTTCAAGACTGACCCCGGCAAGCCCGGACATCCGGTGGACAAAGGCCAGCCGGTCATCGAGGTGATCAACACCGATCTGCTCGGGATGACTGTTGTAAAACAAGCCGATGACCCCCATGCCGTTTCCCTGACGGTCGACCAGCGGCAGGCACCAGATGGTACAATAGTCCTGACCGCTCTCTGCAAACAGCTCGACAAACGGCCCACCATCGTCTTTTTCAAGAATCCATCGCCGTACCCGGTTTTCTCGAAATGCCTCAATAAGAGTCAGGCCTGAATCCAGGTCACAGTCCGGGAGATCGACATCACAGCTACAGGACTCATCACTTACACAAAGCAGACCGGGTCTCAGGCAGTCCTCTTTTTCATCCATGAGGTAGGTAAAAACCCCGTTGGCACCAGCAACCTTCATGGCTTCCTTGCTGATCCGTTCAAGCAGCGAATCAAAGTCCTTTTCCTTGTTCAGCGAGTCGGTGAGTTCGAGGAAATCGCCAATGGTCTGGTTGAGAAAACCCATGGCACTGCTCAACTCATCAACCTCGACAATGATTGATTTCTGCTGTTTCCTCTTTGAGAAATCAAACCGCCTCGCAGCGTGGGCAAGTCCGGTTAACCCCTTGATTGGTCTGGAGATGGCAAGTGCGGCGAGGAACCCCAGAGGAATTGTCAGGGCCATGATAGCCAGAGTAATGAGGGCCGATTTATTTCTGGCCTTGCGCACCCCGGCATAGAGTTCCGAATAGGGGACGCCGATAACCATGTAGGCCGGCGGGCCGACTGAAAAATGGAGCCGGACCAGGGAGGCCAGCCATTTATCGCCTGACACTCTGTATTCTTTAACATCCAGATCCTGTCTTCCACCTTCCTGCCAGGCCTCGATCAGACTATCATAGAGCGGTTCCTGGAGATCAGTGATCATAAGGTGTTCAGCATGATCATCTTCACCGTTTTGTTTGATCATTCTTGACGGTTCAAGACAGGCAATCAACCGCAGGTGACCGTCAAACAGGGCGACCTTGCTGCCGGGTGTTATCAGATACCTGGGCAACATCTTGGAGATAGACTGCAACCGGATATCCACCCCTACGACAACCCCGTCGACCTCCAGTGATCTCCTGGCAAATGTAATTCCAAGTTTCTCTGATGAGGCAAAGAGGTAAGGATCGGATCGGATCGGATCTACAGAGTTGACCGCCTCAAGGTACCAGGGACGATTGCGGGGATCATATTCAACTGCTCCATTCCGCTCACGAGATGAAAGAGGGTTGAGTTCCTTATCAAGATAGATAAACTCATGCTTAAGGACTTTTCCTTTCCGGTCACGCTCAAGACTCTGCACAAGCCAGTAACAGTCATCGGGGCTCTGGAAGACAGCGCGCTCCTTGACGTTGTCAATTCGGCGCAGGAGAAAGAACTCACCATCCGGGTAACCAAGATAGATAGAGGCCATATTGGGCAGGGAAAGAAGGGCCTCCCGGAGATATGAAAGATGCTCCAGTCGCTCTTCAAGGCTTTCGGCACGAACCAGTTCAAGATAACGGGAGCCTGTACTGACAACGGCAAGAGGGGAACGGATACTGATCTGCAGCTCACTGTTGGTCTGCTGAATAACTCTTATAAAAGAGTTTTGGGTCACCATCTGAATGGTTGCCACACTGCGTGAAAACATATAGGTGGCAATGGCAAAACAGCTTGCCAGAATCAGCACCAGGATCAGGGCGGAGATGGGAATATAGAGGGGATAACGCTTGTACGTCATCTATTCTTCTCCTGCTGTGTTGAGCGAGATATCCTGCCCTTTGGCAGGCTTGAGACGAAAACTCCGCGCTTATGATCAGACTAGATGCTCAATCCGGTGAAGTCAACCTCATTTACAAACAAAAAAGGGGAAGTTGCGGTGACTCGCGAGTCACTGCAACTTCCCCTTTTCTCTGACATCACCGACAGGCCTGTTCCGCGAACAGCCCTGTCGACAGATCTTTAATCCTGTTCAGCCGGCGGAATCCAGATATTGTCTTCACCCCGCTCCTTCATCTCTTCACGGGCCTTCTTCAGATTCTCAAAGTCCTTGACCGACTTGGTCACTGATTCATCCTGGCGCTCCTTGATCTCCTTGATCTTCTCCTGAACTTTGGCGTCCTTGATTTTGAGTACCTGGGCGCCAAACAGAGTGGCCGCAAGATATTTAAAGGAAAAAAGCATCAGTTCGACATCGTCCTCCTTGATCTTGGCCACGGTCTCGTCATCAATTTCGTAGGTATCAAGGAAAGAGGATTCCAGGATAAAGCGGCGAAAATGATCAAGATCGGTGGAGGCCATGAAAAACATACGTTTGGCAGCCTCGGAGAGCGTTGCCTGGTGACCGAATGATTTACGGCGCATGACCAGGCGGAGCCACTCCTTGTTCATCTCATCGCGGACATCAACGCCCTGATCGGCTCGCCACTCGCGAACGGTCCACTCCTTGTCCTCCTCAAACCCCTTGCAGTGATCCTCCTTGACGATAAAGAAAAATTTCTCCTCATCATTCTGGTCACCGTCTTTTGATTTTTCATCTCCGCCTTCGTGGAAGTCAGCCATCCCCACCGGATAGTAACGGCAGGCCGAGGGCCGGTCTGTATACACTGTGCAGCCTTCCGGGGTAACAAAGGGACACTTGTTGTCCTCCTCGCGAAGCTTTATGGCAACACCGGGCATATCGGTCTTTTCGAGATAGACCGGGGTGGTGTACTGCTGGAGGAACTCGTGGGCGGGAATTTCGAGACGCTCCCTGAGCTTTAGAATATCATAAGGGGTGAGGATAATCTTGATTCCACCGCAGCAGGCGGTAAAACAAGAAACTCCCGGATGGCAGCGAAACTTAATGTTTGAATCCAGGGTCAGTTTCTGCGGCATGATATTGGAGGGATTAGCCCCTTTTCCAAAGAGTGTTTTTTCCTTGGACGACAGTTCTTGCTCACTCATTTCCTCATCCTCAATATTCATTGATCAATATTAACAATCGCTTATAAAAAACGACGAATCTTCTACCAGATAATCGACTGAATCGCTCTTCAATGTCTCAGAGAACCTGGTACACTAAACATATTCAGGGGTGATGTCAAACCTATTTCAGAATTTAATAAAAAGCGAAGCAAACCCTTGCAGTTTTAAGGCGGACTCCTTATATATAGTGAACTTTGTCGCCATGACAGCGGCTTAAAAATTTGCTATGGACTGTTCATGAAACTCTACTTTCCCCCCATTGACTTCTCCACTGTGGAGACTCTTGTCTACCACCTTCCTGAAGGACCGTCATTGACCCTTGATACCGACGGCCTTGAAGACTTTCTCGAATTTGAGCTTGACCAGGGTCATATCTGCGATACCTCCGAAATCGACGGAGTCGTTCATTTTTTCCCAAAAGGTAATGCTTAGCAACTGGCAAAACCTCCCCGCCCTTTTCCCCCTTCCCCGGAGTTTATACTGATTGGAGCGTTTGCAAACCACCTCGCCCCGGATTTCTCCCCTCATTGACCACCATGTCCATACCCGTCTCTGCGGTCACGCAACAGGTGAAATGGAAGATTATGTCTGCTCAGCCCTGAGCCGTGGATTAAAAGAGATCGTCTTTCTTGAGCATATGGAGGCCGGGGTCAACTACTCTGAAAGAACCTGGCTGACCGAAGATGACTTTGACGAATACTTCCGCACCGGCCGACAACTTCAGAAAAAATACTCTGACCGAATCGCTGTAAAGCTTGGCGTAGAGGTCGGTTACAGCCCGACCCATGGAGAAGAACTGCTTAAACGGCTTGCAGCCCGCAGCTGGGATAAAATCGGCCTCTCCTATCACTTTCATAAGGTTGCCGATGATTCCTGCGACATCAACCTTGTAAGCCGCAAAGCTTTCAACACTGAGGCAATCAAACGATTCGGGCCCAAAAAGCTTCTCACCCTCTACTATGACACCCTGATCCAGGCGGTGAAAACCATCCCCGCCACCCACCTCTGCCACCTTGACGCGGGTTTACGTTTTCAACAGGCTTTACCCTTCACCAACAGCCATCGACTGCAGATTTCAAAAATTCTCAGGCTTATCTCCGACAAGGGCATGGCCCTTGAGATCAACACATCCGGCTTTGCCATCAGAGATGAGCAGTTTCCTTCGGATAAAATACTGAAAGAGGCAATCAGGCTGGACATCCCCCTGGTTTGCAGTTCGGACGCCCACCGACCGGAGGATGTAGGAAGATATTTTGAGAAACTGCCCGGATTGATTAAAAAACTTTCTGAGGAGAGGTAAAGCGAATATCGAATGTCGAACAGGGAATTTCGAATGTCGAAAAAAAAATCGACAGACGACTATCCACATCTGCTGGCGACTCAGATGTAGTCCGCTGTTAGACAAGCAGGTCTGCGAGGTATAGCTCCAACTATCCGAGCAGGCCTGATCGGTCAACAGCGGGCGGCATCTGGATCGCCAGCCTACCCCGCAAACTCGTCCATAGCAGCCTTTAACGATTCAGCATTGAACGGCTTCTGAATAATCTTGCTGACCCCGGCCTCCTCGGCGGCGAGATTGTCCTGTGCCTCGTTCTGGGTAGTCACCATGATGATCGGCAAGTCGACTGCGGAATACTTCTCCCTGATTTTTTTTGTCAGACCAACCCCGGTGATCTCAGGCATATTGAGATCGGTCAGGACCATCAGCGGCTTTTCACTCTGCAGCCACTCAATGGCAGATGCCGGGAATTCAAAAAGGACCGGGTCATATCCAAGTTCATGCAATGTGGCCTTGTAGATATTAAGAATCATCCTGGAATCATCCACGGCCACAACCTTGGGCTTACTGCTTTCCTCCTCATCACCGGTCACCTTGCGAGCAAAATCATTCAGCCCGTTCTCCACAAGCAGCCGGTGATAATGGTCACGGATATCCTTGTGGGTATGAGGCAGATAGATGAGAGACATCTCCTGGAAAAAATCTTCTTTTGCCAGACTGAGGAAAATTTTGTCCACCTGGCCGTTGACAATAATCTTGGCGATATGACGTGCCTCTTCATCCTTGCTGCGCAGCAGGTTCTTAATCCCGGCGGCCAGAATATCGGAGTAATTACGGTCAATGGCCCGGGCAGCGGCAATGCAGACATGATCCTCGGAGTCGGTGAGCCCTGCTGTCAGGGTGTAGGCTCCTTTTCTTAAGGGGAGAAGAGCCAGCGCCTCATAGGCGGCAAAACGGATATTGGCATCCTTCGGCTCTTTGCCGAGCAGTTTACGAATAGGCATGATTGCCGATTCATCACCGATGTCTCCGAGCACATTGAGGGTATGGATGAGAAAATCGGGATCATCAAAAAGCAGGTTTTCAATGAGTATGGGCACCGCTTTCGGACCGATTCGTACCAGTTCCTGCTTGGCATAGGTCCTCATGTGGGCGTAATGGGAACGCAGCGTATCGTTGAGTTTTTCAAGGGATGTCGGATCCTGGACATCGGCAAAAATGGAGAGGATCATGAAATCGAGTTCATTGTCAGTCCCCATCCGCTCCCCAAGACGGTGCATGGCAGTGGCTGTCCCGACCTGGCCCAGGGCATTCAGGGCAGTGATGATCAGGTCACGATTAGCGGCATAGAGGTAATCCGTCAGGGTATTGACCGCCTGGGGATCACCGATGAGCCCCAGGGTCTCCAGGATCAGCTTGATCTCCGCCTCATCATCTGAACCGTCCACGATATTCATGAGGGCAGGTGTTGCCTCATCAAGGCGAAGTTCGCCGGCAACCTGAACCAGGTAGGTCTTGTCACAGATATCGTCGGACTTGAGGAAGGTGACCAGCATCTCCGGGTAGGCAAGAAGGCTGGAGAGCATGGTTTCCCTGACAACCGGCAGATCCTCACAGATCTCGCCATGGTGGTTAAGGAGATAGAGCAGAACCGGGACTGTAAATTCCACATCGCCTCGGGACAACTCGTAGATCAACCTGTTTTTGGTCTTCTGATCCACATCCCCCAGGTGACCAAGGACAAGTTTAGCCTTGAGGGCATCGCCGCTCTTGACATTGGCCTGGATCTCCTGGACCATATGCTTTCCGTTGACTTCAGCCATTCATCTCTCCCAGAACTGGTAGCTTTCCGGAGGCGCAGTATGTACGCACACCGATGTCGTGTGATATTCGAACGTAACTATTCAGCAGCACCCACATTACGGCCGATCAGACCACCTCGAGTAGCACGAGTACACTTCGCCGGCCTGCTTGACCACACTGTGAGCCCTGCTGAATAGTTACAACCCCCTGTTTAGGGACGTATCCAGCTTTACGCTGAATAATTTCATTCGAACAACTATTGTTTCGGCTGTTGCCCGACAATAGTTAAACGACTATCACACCCATCGGAATTTTATCCGGAATAGCTCACCCTGATCCGGGGAGACCACAACTCTGTCAACTCATAATCTTAAGAATCTACTCGGGATACCAGTCCACTCCAATGCGACGTACCATATTAAAACCACCGGAAAGTACCAGGCAGTTGGTCCGCCCGACACTTTCAAGAAAACTCTGGATCTCATAGGAGCGGGTACCGGCGTCGCAGAGGATAATCAACATGGTATCAGTGGGTAGTTCCTCGTAGCGGTTACGGATCTCATTGTAGGGAATTGCAAGCCACTTCTCACTGCCGAACTTATCGACAAACGGCCCAGCCTCCTTGGGGTGCCTGATATCGAGCGCCTGCCAGTCGGGCTGACTTGGAAAATCCTCCATCCAGGCCAGAAAACTCTCCATGGTCACCTTGCGCAGCCGATTATCGCAGAGGTTGTCAGCCACATAGGCTGCAGCATTGATGGAGTCGATGGCCGCGGAAAATGGCGGTGCATAGGCCATCTCCAGGTTGGCAAAATCATCAATGGTAGCCCCCATGGTGATATAGGCGGCAGCGGCATCGATCCTTGCTGAAATGCCGTCCCCCATGGGACCAAATCCCTGGAGCCCGAGCACTTTACGGCTACGGCGGTCAAAGACCATCTGAAAACAGACTATGGCTTCAGTGGGAAAAAAATGGGCCCGGTCAGATGGTGCAGTGAGCGCCACGTCGGCATCAAAACCTTCGGCCAGGGCAACTTCGAGGCTGAGGCCGGTGGCACCGATACAGACATCAAAGCCCTTCATGATAAAGGAGCCCACCCCGCCTTTAAAGGTGGAAGGAATCCCGGCCATGTTATCACCGACAACCCTTCCCTCCTTGTTGGCAAGGGAACCCAGCGGAGCATAAAACTTCTTGCCGGAAACCAGGTGGTTGATCTCAATGCAGTCACCTGCTGCAAAGATATTCGGGTCTGAAGTCTGCATCCGCTGATTAACAACTATGGCTCCCATGGGAGAAACCGCCAGGCCCGCCTCTTCAGCCAGCTCTGAGCGGGGCCTGACCCCTGCCGCCATAACGACGATATCAGCATCCAGAGTTCGTTTGGCGGTTCGTACACCGGTGACCTTGCCGTCTGCCCCGGTGATCTCCTCGGCTCCTTCTCCAAGATAGATCTCAACCTCGTTCTCACGAAAATGATTGGTGAGCATGGAGGCCATGGGAAAGTCGACGATCCTCGGCAGTACCTGGTCCATGAACTCGATCACCGCGGTTTCCACCCCCCACAGATCCTTAAAGGCCTCAGCCATCTCCAGACCGATGGCGCCGCCGCCGATGACCACTGCTTTGTCCACCTTGCCCTTGGCAATCCGATCCTTGATCTCGATGGCCTTGTGGAGGTTGGAAATGGTGAAGACCCCGTCAAGTTCAACGCCTGGGATGGGCAGAACAAAGGGGCGGCTGCCGGTGGCAATCATCAGCTTATCGTAAGCGACATCCTGTTTCTCACCACTGTTGACATTTTCCACCTGGACACACTTTTTCTGCCGATCAATAGCAAGCGCCCTGGTGGAACTCATTACCTCAATCCCCTTGGCATTTTTAAAAAAAGCCTCGTCGCGGACCATGTGAAAGCTTGTCGAGCGCAGCTCCGACTCGTCGGAGACATCACCGGAAACATAGTAGGGGATGCCGCAGCCGCCATATGAGATCAGGCTGTCCTGGTCGATGATGGTCACTTCACTGTCCTGTATCAGCCGTTTAACCCGGCAGGCCGCCTTGGGGCCGGCGGCAACCCCGCCAATGATTACAATTTTCTCAGCCATGATTTCCTCCACAAAAAATTTATATAAATGAATCCTGATATTATTGAATCATCAAATGGATACGTCCAATCGACAAATGAACAATAAAAAGTGGTGAATTTCAAGCGGTGAATGAGAAAAACGAATTCAGGCCCGGCTGAGAGCTCAACCGTCGAGGTATTCAAGACGAAGGCGGTGCCTGTCATCAAAGAGGCGGTCACAGGTGAAACGGATGGAGCAGATGACACCGAAACCACTGCCGGCACCGATGAGGAACATGATCAAAATTTGATACTTAACCGCATCGATTGGCGATGAACCGCCGAGGATCTGGCCTGTCATCATGCCCGGCAGGCTGACAAGACCTGCGGCGGCCATGGCATTGATGATTGGGATCATGCCGGTGCGCATGCAGTCCCGGCGCAGATCATTGGAGGCCTCCTGCCAGTTCTCTCCAAGCATGAGCCGCTGTTCGATCATAGCCCGCTGATCATAGATCTGGCTGGTGAGCCGGTCGGAGGCCAGGGCGATCCCATTCATAGTGTTGCCGAGCAGCATGCCCAGTAAAGGGATGGCATAACGGGGGCTGTACCAGGGATCAACCTGAACCATGGTCACAAGGGCGATGATGGTAATCGAAAACGACGAGATGAACATTGAGCCGGTACCGATGAGATACCCCCGGCCGCCGCTGATCCGTCGCTTCTGGCGGGCCCTGACCTCGCGCCCTGCAGCCAGCAGCATGATGAGCGCCATGACCGAAACCCACAGGAGATCTACCCGGGTAAAGAGAAACTTCAGCACCAGGCCGATGAGCAGCAGCTGGACGGTCATTCTCAAACCGGAGATGACAATCCGTTTCTCAAGTCCCAGAGACATCTTCCAGCTGAATATTGCCAGCAGAAAGAAGAGTACTGCGGCAAGTCCCAGATCAATGGAACCTAAAGCGATAACACCGCCACTGGTCATGGTTGTTCCTCTACCTGCAGTTCAGTGAGGCCGTCGTGGTCCAGGATATAACTATTATCACAGACACGACCAAGCTGTTCCGTATCATGACTGATCCATAGGACTCCGCAGCCTGCCGCAACCTCTTCCAGAATCAGAGACTCGACCTCTTTGCTGAAATCAATATTGAGCCCGGAGGTGGGTTCATCAAGGAGCAGGATCGGCGGTCGCCTGACAAGGCTGCGCAGAAGGGAAAACCGCTGTTTCTCCCCTGTGGACAGTCGGGTAACCCGCCACTGCAGGCTGTCCATTGAAAAACCGAGCCGCTCTAGCCAATGGCAGAATGGATGGGAGTCAAAGGGTACATCAAAGTGGTCGCCCACCTGATCATACCACCAGGCAGGCTCGGCCGGCACCATGCAGACCAGTCTGCGCCACTGGGGACCAGTCCAGTCGGAGCTGGGTTTGCCGTCATAAAAAAGACCGCCTGTAAATGGAATAAGATCGGCAACGGCACGCAGTAGCTGACTTTTGCCGATCCCTGACGGGCCTGTAAGACCGATGCAGCGCCCTCGCGGGATGGAAAATGAATAGGGACCGTTGGCGAGATAGCCGAGCTCACTCGCCTGCAGCCCTGATTTCTCAGCAGGACTATCTGGGCAGGGTAATGGTAAAGACACTTCCTTGATCCTTGATGGAGCTAACCGTAATTTCACCGCCATGCTGTTCGACGATATTGCGGGTGATCGCCAGTCCAAGGCCGGTGCCCTTGTTCTTTTTCGTGTAAAACGGCTGGAAGATCTGCTCGAACTGCTCCTCATTCATACCGACGCCGGAGTCATAGATGTCCACCGCCACATGATTGGCATCAACCACCCGGGTGGTGACCCTCAGTTCGCCACCGTCTTCCATGGCCTGGATTCCATTGATGAGGATATTGAGCAGAGCCCGGTATAATTTTTCCTCATCCATGCGGATTCGGCCGACTGATACGGAAAGATCCTTACTCAGTCTGATTTCCTTCTCATTGAGCTTGGTCTCAATAAACCGTAAGCCCTTTTCCATGGTGCTGTTAAGATCGCCGACCTGCAGCTTGACCTCCTGCGGCCGTGCAAAGTCGAGAAATTCCACAACGATAGTGTTGAGCCGACTGGTTTCGTCAACAATAATTTTTGCCAGCTGTTCATTGCCCGGTGCCACCTTGGAGATCCGTTTTTCGAGAATCTCGGCAGTGGAGCGGACAATCCCCAACGGACTTTTGATCTCATGGGAAACCGTGGCCACCATTGTCCCCAGATGAGCCAGCCGTTCGGCCTGGTTGAGTTTGTCCTCCAGGCGAAGGCGCTCCGCAGCCCTTCTCTCCATAATCTTGTCGGCCCGGCTGACGATGGTGCGCAGGACAAGAAAGAGGACAATCATCACCGCCCCGGAAACAAAAATAATCCTTCCCTTAAGGGCAATGATCGCCCGATACTCATCAGTAAGGTTCTGATTGATCTCGATCACCCCCATGATCAGATCTCCGGACTGACCGGAACTGCCAACCTGACGAAAGGGGATAAAGGTTTTCAGGCGGCAGGACACCGAAGGGGTACCGGGCAGAAGCGAGAGTATCGAACCTGTAAAGTTGTACCTGGAGTTGGCCTCTCCCTCAAGAGCCTTGGTGTACTCAATGGTGCCCACATCACGCTTGCCTACCATTTCACTGTCGGTTGAATAGGAGACAATATTGATCTTTGAATCATAAATGGTCACCGATTCGGTCTTCAACCCGTGGGTAGCGTTACGGATGATTCGATCAAGGGATGCAAACTGGTCCGGGTTGGACAGGGCTATCTTGCCGTAACGAACCACGGTCGGCAGAACAAAGGCCCGGAAAACCTGCTGGTTTAGGTTTTCTGCGAGCAGCAGGGAGTATGCCTCATTCTGGTCAAGCATGATGGAACGGGCATTATTGGAGATGATCCAGGACAGGACCATGGTAAAAACAAGGATCACCGCCAGACTGGTAAAAGAGAAATATTTGACCAGTTTAAAAGGCCTGAGCACGGCATCGATACGCTCAGATGTGGGGGGGCCGTTATTCAAGGGCATACTCCGCATCGTTTGCAGATCCTGGTATCACAAGGCTTGGTCGTTTTTTCCATAAAGGCCCGTTCATATTCCTGCCAGAGATAGCCCGGGCTGATTCCATGATCAACAATCTCCCAGGGCAGTGGTTCATCAGGACCGTAGCCGCGGACTGCAAACTGTTCCGGACAGAGCCCGTTTTTCTTCAGGGCCTGTTTCCAGTTGGTCTGACTCATCACCATATCATAAAGTACCGGGGCCAGCCGCCGGTCACCGCGACTCAGCACTGCCTGGAACAGCTCTCGTGCCGGTTTGTCACAGGTGATCTGGACATTACTCTCTTTTTTTATTGCATTACGGAGAAACTGCAAGCGTTTCTCAACATTTGCCACCGCTTCTGCTGCCGGTCGCAGCTCCCCAGGAGCAAGCCGCTCACTGATGCCAAACGGGTGATACTGAAATGGGGTCCAAGGTTTAGGGGTAAAGGAGTTCACCGACAGACTGATCTCAAGGAGACGGCCACGTTTACGGCCGATGGGGGAAATACGTTCTTTGATTCGCCGAATCATCTCGATCAGTTCATCAATGTCTTCATCGGTTTCCGTGGGCAGGCCGATCATAAGATATAGCTTGAGCCGATAGAGCCCGGCTCTCGCCAGTGTTTCGGCGGCTGTCAGCAGATCATGGTCATCAAGGCCCTTATTGATTACTCGCCGCAACCGCTCCGATGCACCGTCCGGAGCAATGGCCACACTCTTCAGGCCAGAGGAACCGAGAAGTTCGCCAAGTGTACCTGAGATTCGGTCGGCACGTAGGGATGAAAAGGAAAGGGCACAGCCCGAATCCATCAGGTAGCGGCTGATCCGGTTCAGCGACTCGTCGCCTGCCATTTCCATGCCGAGCAGTCCGATACGATCCACTCCCTGTGGACGCTGTTCAAGCCCCTGCAGAACCGCCTCACTGCCCCAGAGCCGCGGCGGTCTGTAAATAAAACCGGCGGCACAGAACCGACATCCTCTGGAGCAGCCCCGACCAAGTTCAGTGAGGTAAAGGTCGGAAAACTCTGCCTCAGGAGTTAAAAGCTCGGAATGAGCTGCAACCGTGCCGTCTTTGTGGACTACCTTTTTAATCCGCTCAGGAGCAAAGGGTTGTCTGTCGTAACCGGTGAACCGGTTGAGTCCGTCATAGCCGGGGATATAAAAGGAAGGAACATAGGCCCCCGGGACACGTTCAGCGAGAAGACGGAGAAACTCGCTGCGATGTCTTTTTTCTACCCCGACAAGCTCTTCAAGGAGAGGGGTCAGAATCCCTTCTGCCTCACCAAGGAGAAAAAGATCAATAAAAGGGGCAAGGGGTTCAGGATTAAGGAAGGTGGCCACACCGCCGCAAGCCACAAGGGGTGAGCCCGGTTCAATTACAGCTCCACGCTGTGCGCTGTAAGCAGAAATCCCTGCCACAGCCAGGATACGCACCAGGTTAAGATAATCATGCTCAAAACTGATGGAGAAAAAGAGGAGGGAAAAATCGGAAAGAGGTCGTCCGGATTCCAGGGAACGAAGAGGCTCACCGGGTAGCGGCAGGAAAAATCGTTCGCAGACTGTTTCCTCGTGTGCACCCAGCTGGGCGTAGACCAACTGGAAGCCGAGGTTGGATATCCCCACCGGGTAGTGGTTGGGATAAATCAGAGCAATGGGCTGTCGGCCGGTCCACTTCTTGAGATAAGCCCCTTGCTCCCGGCTCAGTAACTCTCTGCGATCAAGCTGTTTTTTCTGCTTTACGACGACTTACTCCAAGACACCAGTCAGTTCGCCTTTTTCCGCAGGTAGGTCGGGGTCTCCAGGTATTCATCATTCCAGCTCGGAGTCTCCTTGACACTGCGGGCTTCATCCTTGCGGCCGCCCCTGCCGAGATTATCAAAGCCCTCGAAGTTGGAGCTCGGCATTTCCGTTGTAGAGCCGGAAGGTTGGTTCACCTCAGCAGGTTTTGGATTGGGAGGTGCCGGCTGCTGTGAAGAAGGCTGCTGCACCTGCTGCTGTTCGACAACCTTGTTTTCCTTTTGCTGACGAAAGGGTTCCACCTGCTTCAAAGGCTCGTTTTTCTGCACCACATCGCCAACACCGGTGGCAATGACGGTGACATGAATCTCCTCGCCAAGGTTATCATTGTAAAGGGCACCGATAACCACCTTGGCATCGTCGTCAACTTTGGCCTGGATAAGTGCGGAAACCTCCATGAATTCGGCCATGGAGAAACTCTCTTCCGAGGCAGAAATATTAATAAGCAGACCGCGGGCACCGTCAATACCGACATCTTCAAGCAGCTGATTGTCAATGGCCCGATTGGCAGCCTCAGTGGCTCTGTTCTCACCGGCGGCAATCCCGGATCCCATTATTGCCGGTCCCACTTCACGCATAACGGTACGCAGGTCAGCAAAATCGGCATTGATCATTCCCGGAACATTGATCAGGTCGGTGATCCCTTTTACCGCCTGAAGCAGAACCTGATCGGCCATGGCCAGCATATCAGACAGCTTGGAATTTTTCTGCATCAGGGAAAGCAGCCGGTCATTGGGCACGGTGATGATGGTATCTGCATATTTGCGCAGCTCGTCCCACCCGGCCTCGGCGTTACGCATGCGGAACTTGCCTTCGAAATGAAATGGCTTTGTCACCACCGCCACGGTGAGCGCGCCAAGTTCCTTGCTGATCTTGGCAACGATAGGGGCGGCGCCGGTTCCGGTTCCACCACCAAGACCTGCCGCCACGAAAACCATATCAGCTCCCTCGAGGGTGGTCTTGATATCCTCAATGGATTCATGGGCGGCCTGACTTCCCATCTCGGGGTCGGCTCCGGCTCCAAGGCCTTTGGTTATACTGGACCCGATCTGAAGACAGATGTCAGCCTTTGACTGGTTCAACGCCTGCTTATCGGTATTGGCTGCAACAAACTCAACGCCCTGCAGTTTATCGTCAACCATGGTGTTGATGGCGTTTCCGCCCCCGCCACCCACACCGATGACCTTGACAACCGCAACTTCCTCTGTCTCCGCCATTCTAAACGGCATATTTTCACCTTTTTAGTGATACGCTATCGAAATATTTCTCGAATCTTTTTAGAAGATTACCAGCTTGCAGGATTATAGCATCTGGAGCCGGCCACTGAAACAAAAATCTCCCGTTTCATTGAATTTTTTACTCATAAATCACATCATCTTTTGTATCCAGCTTTTCATCCTGCTGTACACTGAGCTATCGGCATATTGACGTTCCATCTGGTGCTGTCGGCCATACATTACCAACCCGACACCTGTCGTACATCTCGGGCTGTTTACCTCGGTCACCCGCCCTCCAACCTGGGCAGGATAGCCGATGCGAACCGGCAGATCAAATATCTGCTCTGCCAGATCCACCAGGTTTGCGAGCAGCGCCGTTCCGCCGGTGATTACGATCCCGCCGTTGACTCTGTTTTTCTGGCCGGAATTGATCAGTTCCTGGTTGATCATCTCAAGCACCTCTGCAATTCGCGCCTGGAGGATATCAACCAGGACTTTCTGGGTCACCTTTCTCGGTTCCCGGTCGCCTACTGTGGGAACATCCACTACATGATTGGGCTTGATCATCGCCGACAGCGCATTACCGTAGTCCTCTTTGAGACGTTCAGCCTCCTGGAGAGGAGTACGCAGTCCAACTGAAAGATCATTGGTCAGATTATGCCCGCCGAGTCCGATCTCACAGGTGTGGCGAATTGTCCCGTCGCAGAATACCGCCAGATCAGTGGTGCCACCGCCGATATCAATAAGCGCCACACCAAGTTCCATCTCATCCGGACTGAGTACGGAATGAGCCGAAGCAATGGACTCCAGAACCATGTCCGCCACCTCAAGCCCGGCCTTGTTGCAGCAGGTATAGAGGTTGTGGACTGCTCCCATATCAGCGGTGACGATATGAACATTGGTGACCAGCCGCACACCGGTCATGCCCAGAGGATTTTGAATCCCGGTATGATCATCGACCATGTACTCCTGAGGCAGGACATGGATAATCTGCTGGTTTTCCGAAATCTTCACTGTCTTGGCAGCGATGATCACGTCTTCAACATCGGCCTCCTTGATCTCCCGCCCATTGATGGCGAGGATACCCGGACTGTTGAAGCCCTTGATATGGTTGCCGGCAATCCCGACATAGACAGTTCTGAGATCGCAGCCTGAAATTTCTTCCGCCTGGGAAATGGCGCTGCGGATGGAACGAACCGTGGACTCAATATTGACGACCACCCCCTTTTTCAAGCCGATAGAGGGCGCAGTACCAACACCTATAATATCCACTTCGTCGTCGAAAACCTCGCCGACCACACAGCAGATCTTGGTCGTCCCGATATCAAGCCCGACCACCAGTTCTCCCGGCTCACCCTGTCTTCTCACTGGAGCCAGCTCTGCCATTGGCTCCTCCAGCTCTTCTGTTTTTTGAATGTCTTCTGTATTCATTTTCATCAATTTTGTGCTACCAGAACCTTGTTTTTCATGTAATCCAGATGGATATAGGCAACCTGTTCAATTTTTCGTACACCCTTCTTATTCTTGTAAAGAACATCAAGTACCCGCCGCAGGTGAGAATATTTTTTTCTCACATCACCTTTACCAATATAGATGGGAAATGGGTATTCAACCAGGTACAGGACCATTTTCCCTTCTCCATTGATATTGATTTCAGAGATATTCTGGGCGGGGAGACTGGGATTATTCCTTCCCGCCAGTTTCAGGAAAGCCAGCGGCTCTTTCAGCAAACCGCGCAGCTGCTCCTTATCAGCCACTTCCTCCAGCCCGGTCACTACCGGATAATCCATATCGGATCCTGAATCCGCCGTGCCGAACAGCTCACCACGGTGGTCTACATAGGAAAAATGGCCGCTTTCATTTTTCCTGCGGACCACCAGGGCGACCGGACGATATTCCACCACTTTGACCAGTAGAGTATCAGGCCACTGCCTCTTCAATTCAGCCTGTTTCACCCAGTCAATGACTTCGATGAGCCGTCGGGATGTCTCCAGATCCACAGAGAGCAGGTTTTGATGGAACCCAAGCCCGCCGGCTTCACGAATCAGGGCCTCCGTCGTCACCTTGTTGCCGCTGATCTGAATGTCCGCGACCTGGAAATAACTGATGCGGTCCAGGGAGTTGGAAAAATAATAACGGTGCTGGTAAGCAAGAGCGCTCAGCAACAGCAGGGCCATAATCACCAGGCCTTTACGGAACACCCCCCTGTCCTGTGGACCCTGCTGCCCCACCTTCCAGGAGGCGAAGGTGGACTCGCCCGCCGTTGCCCTTCGCTTACTCTGTCTGAACCCCTGAAACGCCGCTTTTTTCTTGCTCTGACGTACAGCATCACGGGCCACATAGCCGTTTCCGGGACCACCGTAACCACCCTCACCGGCCCCTTTATTCTTCCTGGCGAAACGGAAGCTTTTAAAAAATTGTGACAACCGCATAAATAATCGTTTTTAATTAGTGCATTGACCGGTTTTCAATACAAAATCCGGCAGTACCTTCATCGGTTTGTGGCGACAGAATAACAGATTCGACAGCCCCGGTAAATATACCTTTAAACAAGAAGATGGCTGTAAAAACAAACTTACTGAATTGACTCGCAATTCACTTTGTCTAATTACCATCCAGCAAGATTATTTCCATATATCACCTGCAGCCGGAGCCCACCATCTGAACTTCCGGTTCCAGGCTGATCCCGCATTCACCCTTTACCCGCTGCTGGATCAGTTTCATCAGCCCGATAATATCTGAAGCCGTTGCCTGCCCACGGTTAATGATAAAATTGGCATGCACCTCGGACACTTCAGCATCTCCTATTCTTGTCCCCTTGAGCCCGACCGAATCTATCAGACGGCCCGCAGAGTCGCCCGGCGGATTTTTAAAAAAGGAGCCGCAGTTTTTGGGCTGACGCGGCTGTTTCTGGCGGCGCAGCGTATTGAGCTCACTGACCCTTGCTCTGACCTGGCGTTCTTCCACCTTTCTTCCTGCCAGCAGTACCGAACTCACCACCCAGCGCTGCCCACTCTCTTTTGCATCCTGCCAGCAGCGATAGCTGAATTGAAGCTGCTCACGCTGAAGAACCAACACAGTGCCGGATTCCGTCACCACTGTCACCTCCTGAAGAACATCGCCAATTTCACTGCCAAAGGCACCGGCATTCATCATCACCGCCCCTCCGACAGAGCCAGGAATTCCTGCAAGAAATTCAAGGCCGCCAAAACCTGCCCGAGCAGAGTGATTGACCAGGGCGCCAAGACCACAGCCGCCGCCTGCCCGCAGGGCGACCTCTTTCTGACCGGAATCAATCTTCTCAATGGCTGCCAGGTCGCCGTCTAAAACAAGAACCATACCCGCATAGCCCTCATCAGCCACCAGAAGATTAGTCCCGCGACCGATAACGAACCAGCTGGTCCCGCTTTGATGAAAGAGCGTCAACAGGCTGGTGAGTTCACTGCTGCTCTTCACCGTAACCAGGCCATCGGCCGGACCGCCTATCTGAAACGAGGTATATGGAGCCAGAGCACAGTCCCAAAGCACCTCGCTCTCAACCAGATCATCAACTTTCTTTCTCAGCGCATTATCCACGCTCCGCCTCAAGCAGCCGGAGTAACTCTTCACCGGCGCTGACGATATTGCCGGCGCCCAGAGTCAGCACCAGGTCACCATCCCGCAGCTCCGGCAGCAATATTTCCGGCAACCGGCCAACATCTCCAATGAGCCGGGTGTGCCGCTGACCGTGACGCTTGATATCATCGAGCAGATTTTCACTGGTAATGCCATCAATCGGCTCTTCGCTTGCGGCATAAATATCTGTCATCACAAGGTAATCAGCAAGGTGAAATGATGTCAGAAAATCCTTATAGAGCTTCTCAGTCCTCGAATATCGATGGGGCTGAAAGAGCACCACAAGCCGTTTTTCCGGCCAGGCCTCCTTGATGGCGGAAAGCGTTGCCCGCACTTCTGTGGGGTGATGGCCATAATCATCAATCACGGTCACCCCCTGGCACTCGCCTTTGAGCTGCATGCGGCGCTGGACACCTTCAAAATCACCCAGGGCACCGGATATCACCTCAAAGGGGATTTCCAGCTCAAGACCGATGCAGACTGCTGCCAATGCGTTATAGACATTGTGCTTCCCCGGCAGAGGCAGCTTGACTTCTCCCAGCAGCTCATCACCATTTTTAACACTGAAACCAACACCTCCCCCGGGTAAAGATTTAAGGTTTTCACCGTGAACATCAGCCTGGGCAGTAAGCCCGTAACTGATCACCCGTTTTTGTATCTTCGGCAGAAGGTCCGCAATATTTTCGTCATCGAGGCAGAGGATCACCGCTCCGTAAAAAGGAATCTTGTCGATGAACTCCATGAAGACCGACTTGATATGATCAATGTCTTTGTAATAGTCAAGGTGCTCGAGATCAATATTGGTCACCACTTCAAGGACCGGCGACAGCTTTAAAAAAGAACCGTCGCTTTCATCGGCCTCGGCCACCAGAAATTCCCCTGATCCAAGCTTGGCATTACCGCCAAGGCTGTCCACCTTGCCGCCGATGACAATGGTCGGGTCGAGCTCGGCCTTTGCAAGCATCCAGCTAACCATGGAGGTGGTGGACGTTTTGCCGTGACTGCCGGCAATGGCGATTCCGAATTTCTTCATCCTCATCAACTCGGCAAGCATCTCAGCCCGCTGGATCACCGGGATGTGGAGTTCCATGGCAGCAGCCACTTCAGGATTGTCCCTGCTGATTGCTGAAGAAGTCACCACCACGTCTGCTCCATCAACCCACTCTCTCCTGTGGCCTTGACAGATACGGCCGCCAAGATCTGCCAACCGCCTGGTGATCGGAGAATCATTGAGGTCGGAACCGGAGACCTTGTAGTCCAGATTGAGAAGAAGTTCGGCGATCCCGCTCATGCCGATCCCGCCGATTCCGACAAAATGGATGTGTTTTGATTTTCTATACATTTCTTATTTGTTCTCCGCTTAAGCGTCAGCCAGAAGTTCCAGGCAAACCTCTACGATATTTTCGGCGGCCGCAGGGCTGCCCAACTTCTTCATGGCGTCCGACATCACCTCAAGCTTTTTTCCATCAGTAAGAATTCCAAAGAGTTCATCTCTCAACTTCTCCGGGGTCAACTCGCTCTCCTCAAAGAGTACGGCACCGCCGCCTTTTACGTAATGATCGCCGTTAATCCGCTGGTGATTATCGGCGGCATGGGGATAGGGGATCAACAGGGCCGGTTTGCCCAACACCCCCAGTTCAGCAAGAGTCGTTGCCCCGGCCCGTGACACCAGAAAATCGGCCTTGTCATACACCGCCGCCATATCAGCGATAAAGCCATGGACCGACGCATTGAGTCCTGCCTGACGATAGCGATCCCGCACCATCTCTTCATCCTTTTCACCGGTCTGGTGAATAATCGTCAACCCCTCCGACAGCTTTCCGTCTGCTTCGCACAGCGCTTCGCTGACAAGAAGATTTACTCCATGGGCACCAAGGGAACCACCAAGGATGAGCAGACATTTTTCACCTTCCTGCCTGCTTCTCTTTTTCTCTGCCAGAGCCCTGAGATCACTTCGTACCGGGTTTCCAGTCATCCTCACCTTTGCAGCCGGGAAATAGGACTCACTGCCGGGTAAAGACAGACAAACCCGATTGACCAGTCCTCCTAGTTTCCGGTTGGCCAGACCGGGTACTGAGTTCTGCTCATGGATCACCGTCTTGATCCCAAGAGTTCTTGCAGCAGTGAGCACCGGCCCGGTGACATAGCCGCCTACCCCCAGGACAAGGTCCGGCTGAAATTTTCTGATCCTCTGCATTGCCTGAAAAAACGAGATGGGCAGCAGGACCATGGCTGATACAAGCGAGGTCAGTTTTTTTCCCTTCAAACCCTGAGAGTCAATGGTTGAAACCTCAAAGCCCAGTGATGTGAGGCGCTCACGGTCAAGTTTACGCTTGGTTCCTACAAAGTGAACCCGGCTGCCGGGCAGCTGCCGACCGATTTCCTCGGCCACAGCCACTGCCGGAAAGAGATGACCACCGGTACCGCCACCGGTGAGCAACAGTCGAATTGCCCCACTCATTGCTCTCTACACCTCCTCAAGTTCAGTCACCAGCCGGCAGAAGACATCACCCCGTTTCTGGTAGTTTGTAAACTGGTCAAAACTGGAACAGGCCGGTGACAAAAGAACAGTATCTCCCTCCACACCCCTGTCTGCTGCCAGCCTCAATGCCTCTTTCAGGTTCACAGCGGATTTGGTCTCCACCACATCACCGAGGGCTTTTTCCAATGCATCAGCAGCCTCACCAATGACGACCATAAACTTAACCCCTTCGGCAATTGTTTTCCGCAGCACTGAAAAATCCTCACCCTTTTCCCTGCCTCCGGCGATCAAAATCACCTTTTCCGGGAAATTTTCAAGCCCGCTGATCAGTGCACCGCTGTTGGTGGCCTTTGAATCGTTGAAATAGCTCACTCCGTTTTTCTCAGCGACAAATTCCACGCGATGGCGATCCGGCATAAACTCCGCAAGCCCTTTGCGTACACCTGCCGGATCCGCTCCGGCATGCCTTGCGGCAAGCAGTGCAGCCGCGCTGTTAAGGCATCCGGTTCTCGTTCCGAGACGGGTTCCGGCGACTTCATAGAACTCCTGGCTGCCACTGCACTCAAGGTGGATAGTGGCCTCCACCACCCGCGCCGTACAATCCTCATCGTGGCCGAATAACATAACTTCTCGTTCCTTCATGCGACTTGCCAGATCGCGGCAGAGGGGATCATCACCACACAGTATGGCCAGTGCCCCTTTACTCTCACCGCCAAATATTTTTGCCTTGGCTGCAGCATAACCTTCCATGTCACCGTGACGGTCAAGATGGTCCGGCGTGATGTTCAGCAACAGGGCGATATCTGCTGAAAATGTTTTCACCGCCTCGAGCTGAAAACTGGACAGCTCGAGTACAAGGATATCAGCCCGCTCCGAACCGGACAGATAGTCGAGCAGCGGGGTACCGATATTGCCGCCGACAAAAACTTTTTTTCCGGATGCGCGAAGCAATTCACCGATCAGCCTGGTCACCGTAGTCTTTCCATTGGTGCCGGTAACGCCGATCACCTTTTCCCTGATCATCGACGCCCCAAGTTCCAGTTCACCAAGCACTGATTTTCCCTGGCTGCGCAGCTCTTCAAGGAGGCTGTTGTCCCAGGCAATTCCGGGGCTGACAAAAATCACATCTCCCCGGCTCAAAAAATCAAGGCTGTGGCCGCCCCACTCGCAGCTGACGCCTTCGCTTTCAAGCTGATCGAGCAGTATTGGCGTCTGCTTCTCTTTCAAGGCGTTATCTGAGACCATGACCTCGGCACCCATTGCCAGACCAAAGTTCAGTGCAGCTCTGCCGGAGACACCAAACCCCATAACCATCAGCCTGTCTCCACGCTCCAGTCCTTTGAAAGTCTCACTCATCGCAGTTTCAATGTAGCCAGTGCAATAAGGCCGAGGATGATGGAGATAATCCAGAACCTCACAACCACCTTTGGCTCATGCCACCCTTTTTTCTCAAAATGATGATGAAAAGGGGCCATCAGAAAAATCCTCTTCCCATTGGTAAGCTTGAAATAGCCAACCTGCATGATGACGGATATCGCCTCCATGACAAAGATGCCGCCAACAATGGCAAGAAGAAACTCCTGCTTAATAATGATCGCCACCGCGCCCAACGCGCCGCCAAGAGACAGGGATCCCACATCACCCATGAAAACCTGGGCCGGGTAGGCATTAAACCACAAAAATCCCAGACAGGCCCCGGCCATGGCGCTGCAGAAAACTGCCAGTTCGCCACCGCCCTGGATATATGGAATCTGAAGATAATCCGCCAATATCACGTGCCCTGCCAGATAAGAAAAAATAATATAGACCGAAGAGCTGATCACTGTCGGCCCTGCGGCAAGCCCGTCCAGTCCGTCGGTAAGATTTACCGCATTGGAAGCACCAACGATAACAAGAATGGCGAACACGATATAGAGCCATCCAAGATCGGGCTGGATATTTTTCAAAAACGGCACGCTGAGGTTACCGTCATATTCCGGATGAATCCAGACAAAGAGTCCAACAGCCGAAGCACCCAGAATCTGTAAAATTAATTTACCCTTTGCACTCAGCCCCTTTGTATTTTTTTTGCTCACCTTCTGATAATCATCAATTCCGCCGATGAGACCGAAAAACAGCAAGATACCGACCATCAGCCAGACCAGCATGATATCGAGCCTGGCCCAGAGCAGTGTTGAACAGGTGATGGCAAAGAGAATGAGGATCCCGCCCATGGTGGGTACACCCTGCTTGGCAAGATGAGTTTCCGGACCGTCATCTCTGACCACCTGGCCGATCTGCAATCTCTTCAGGCTGCGGATGAACATTGGGCCGAGAAGAAGCATCAGTAAAAATGCGGTCAGGGCCCCGCCCACGGAACGCACCGTAATATAACGAAACACATTGAAGCCGGAAAAACTGCTGTGCAGGGGGTAGAGTAAGTGATAGAGCATTGGTCTTTTTATCTCCTACCGGGTTTCCACCGTTTCATTTACATCGCCAGGAGCCTGTCGGAGAACTGCAATTTTCACCAATCTCTTCGTCACAGGCAGGCTCCTAAAATTTCTTCTACGACAGTCTCCAACTCCATTCCGCGTGACCCTTTGACGAGAACCCAGCCTTTTCGAGCAGGATTATCTTCAACAATTTTCTCAAGCCAGGGTCCTGCTTCGTTCTTCCTGCTAAAACATCGAACCCGTTTACCTTCCATGCCGCCGGCAACAGCACCCGCCGCAGTATGATCTTTCATGTCGCCGTAAAGCCCCAGATAATCAAGTTCCGCCTTTGCTGCATAGGTGCCGATATGTCCATGGGCCTCTACGGATTCTTCACCGAGTTCCAGCATGTCGCCGAGAATTGCAATCCTGAGATTTTCAGGACGCTCAGCAAGAATATCAAGAGCTGCCTTCATGGAGGCAGGATTTGCATTATAGGTGTCATTAATGACAGTCAACCCGTCAGCCCGCTGCACCACCTCCATCCTCTTGGCTACCGGCTCAAATGCTTCCAGGCCGGCGGCGATCTCGTCGATTGCGACTCCTGCACCATGGGCAATGGCTGCCGCTGCCAAACCATTTGAGATATTATGACGCCCGAGTATCTTGATTGCCACCTGACGCTGCTGCTCTCCCACGTGGAGCGTAAATGAAATCCGTCCCTTTTCGTCGGTCTTTATACTAGAGGCCCAGAGTCGATCCTGCTCTGCTTTTTCAGGGGGTGCCAGGGAAAAGGTGATCTTTTTCTGCTTATATCTGGCGACACGTGCAACCAGTCTTGGATCATCCAGGTTGACCACAAGGGTTGCGTCCTTATTCAAGCCCGCCCACAGTTCCTCCTTGGCATCTGCCACGGCCTCAATGGTGCCTAAACCTTCAAGGTGGGCACCATGAACGTTGACAATGCAGCCGATCCCGGGATCGGCAATTTCAGCCAGTCTCCTGATTTCTCCCGGCCGGTTCATTCCCATTTCAAGGATCACCGCCCTGTGCTCAGGGCCGATTGGCAAAAGAGACAGCGGCAGGCCGATGAGGTTATTGAAATTCCCCTGTGTCTTTAGAATCCTGTCCGGTTCGCCATCTACCTTTGACAGCCAATGACAACCAAAAATAGATCCGGTCATCTCTTTGACAGTGGTCTTGCCTGAGCTTCCGGTGATTGCGGCAACAACAGGGTTTGCAATCTTCTTCATCAACTTCCTGCGCCAGGCGGCAAGATCACCCAGCGCTTTTTCGGTATCCTTCACCAGTAAGCAGGAAACAGTCGCCTCCTGTACCACTGCAGAATCACTGACAACCAGGCAGGCTGCACCTCGATTTTCCACATCTTTGATAAAATCGTGTCCGTCAAAGCGGTCTCCGACAAGGGCCACAAAGACATCTCCTGTGCTCACCTGCCTTGAATCCGTCACAATTTGGCCGCTCAGGTCGATGTCTTCGCCTTTTGTCGTTCGTTCGACCTCAAGGGCTGACTCCAGATCCTCATATCTCCAGTTACAGAGCAGTTTTTCAACTTCAAGACTGTCGTCAAAAAATCTCTTCTTGCCGCCACAAAGCTGGTACGGTTCATGCCCTTTACCGGCGACAAGGACGATATCGCCAACCCCTGCAGCCGAAAGTGATGTTTCGATGGCCTGCTCCCGTTGTGGAATCACAAGACAGCCGTTTTCCTTCAAAGAATACTGAGCCGTCACCTCAAGCAGTTCCATACCTGTTTCCCTGATCCCGGCAAGGATGGCATTGGTGATGGACTTCGGATCTTCACTGCGCGGGTTATCGTCGGTAACGATGACCAGGTCACTGCGCTCTGCGGCAACCCGGCCCATGAGAGGACGCTTGCCTTCATCGCGATCACCGCCGCAGCCAAATACAGTAATGAGCCGGCGATGCTTTAACTTCTGCAGTGTTTCAAGAACCTTTTCCAGGGCGTCCGGGGTATGGGCAAAATCGACAAAGACAACAGGGGAACCAGTGTCTCTGCCAGGTGCAATACGCTGGAGACGTCCCGGTGCCCCGCTTGCCGTTTTCAGATAAAGAGCCACCTCCTGCCCGGGGTAACCGAGCACCCTGCAGCAGCCTGCTGCGGTGACCAGGTTCTCAACGTTGAACTCCCCGACCAGAGGACTTGTCAAACTCAGCCGATCTTCACCGTACATGAGAGTGAGGCGACTGCCGGTCACCGTTGAAGAACTCTCCAGGAGTCTTACATCATCATCTCCGGTCCCTCCACAGCGCACCACATGACATCCTTTCTTCCTGCAGCAGGCAACCAACTCATCAAACTGGTCAGCAAGCCCATCGTCATGGCCGAAATCTGCCGGCAAAACGGCTGCTCCGCCCGCCTTGAGATACTTTTTAAAAAGAAGGGTCTTGGCCGCCAGATACTGAGCCATGGTTCCATGATAATCAAGATGATCATGGGAAAGATTGGTGAAGACGCCCACATCAAATTCAATGCCACCGAGCCTTCCCTGGCTAAGACCGTGGGATGACACCTCCATCAGAACCAGATTGACCCCGTTATCCTTCATTTCGCGGAGAAGGGACTGGAGCTGTATTGGATCGGGAGTGGTCAGCGGCGCGTCACAGTAGATCTGTTTTCCGCTGAGATCGTCATAGCGGTAACTGATGGTACCAATCACTCCGACTTTTTTGCCAAGGCCCTGACAGACCGTTTCAAGTAGATAGGTTGATGTGGTCTTGCCGTTGGTCCCGGTGATCCCGACAACGGTCATGCCCTGTGCGGGACGACCGTAAAACTCAGCAGCAAGAAGGCCGTAGGCCTGACGGCTGTCATCAACTGTGATCACACAGATTCCAGTGAGAAAGTCCAGTTGTTCGCAACCACTTTTCTTTTCAACAACAACTGCCCTGCAGCCTGACTCCCTGACCTGAGCAAGGAAATCGTGTCCATCATGATGGGTGCCGCGAAGAGCGACAAAAAGAGCTCCGTCTCCGGCCTGCCTCGAATCACAGGTGACCAATGAAATGGCACCCTCCGGGACCGGGTCCATGGACACCCTGCAGGGAATCGAATCCAGCAGTGCTGTCAATGCGACCTGTTCAGGAACCATGACGGATTGTTCTCCGGAACACTGTTGGATGAAGTCTCATCGGTGTTCAACCGATGTACCATTTGCAATCCCTGTGATATCTCTTTTAAGGATCAATTCAACCTGTTCAACACCATCGAGATCGGTGCCCGGCTTTGGGTGCTGGCTCACAACCCGTCCGGACCCCTGTACCTCCACCCTGACACCGGTCTCCTGCACAAGGCGAAGGGCCTTACGCACGCTCAAGCCCTTAAGATCACGCATTTTAAAGCCCTGCACCGGTATAGACCCACCACCTGCTGCCGGAGCTTCACCCGTGATCTCCTGCTCATAGTTGTCATCATTTTTTTCGCCGACCTCCAGGACGCCTGCAATATTACTGCGAATCTGCTGGAGAGCGACCATGGAAGGGAGCACATCAGAGGCCAGGGTGACCAGATCAACCCCCTTTTTCCCTTTAGCAGCCGGGTCAAGAAACGGCCTCTTCACCACCAGCATGAGTATCAACTCAGGCCTGATCGGAGGTATGGCTGTCACCATGACTTCATTGCGCACATATTCATGTCCACCCTCAACCATTCGCAACGACACGTCTTCACCGGATAAACTCACTCCTCCAACCCTGTTTCGCTTCCCCATATCCAGCAAAATCCGGCCGGCCTCTTCTGAAATAACGGGGTCGACAAGCTGCTTCTGCACACCGTTCTCGAAGACCGGCACATAAGAATATTGTTCCTCCCCTTTCCGGGTACGTATAGAGTCCAGGGAATGAAGAGACACCTGGGAACCGCCGTTGAGCAGTTGACTGAAGGCAAGCAGGAGATGGATGGGGGTGGACACCAGAGGAACTGAGTCGCAATCCAGCTCCTGGGTACTGATGATGTTTTCTGAGACAAAAAAGGTGGATTGCTGACTGGTATTGAACATGTCGAACTGCAGCGGTGCGGAAAACCCCAGTCGTTCCCAGAACCGGAGCTGACTTCCCAGGTTGAACTTTCGTTTGGCTCCACTCCATGATGCCACTACCCCGTTTGTTTCAAAGTCACTCTGCAGCCTTGCTGTTTCCTTGAAAAACTGTCGCAGCTCCTGGGGGACCACCATGGAATCAAAGAGAGTGGTGGTCAGATCGCCCTTGGGATAATCCCAGAAACGATTGGGATCAAATGTCGGGTAACTGCCACTGGCTACGACTTCACCGCTGGTCGGCTCAATGAGCAGAGCAGCGACCTTGCCTTCCGGGTAACGATTACCGATTTGTCCGACAACACGTTCGAGATGGTTCTGGATCTTCAGGTCAACGGTGAGCACAAGGTCGAGACCCGAGTTCCCTGTGGTTTCATTGCTGCCGAGATCAATATAGCCGACATCACCAGCGTCGATGGAACGTCGCTTGAGGAGCTGATCGTATCGGCGCTCCAGGCCGGAAAGCCCCTGCCCCTCCTCGGCAAAACCGAGCAAGTGGGCCGCTGTCTCCTTATTGGGATAATAACGAGCCTGCTCTTTATGAAAATAGAGCCCGGGAATCTGTTCCTGGCGGATCTTCTCCTCTTCCTCCTGGCTCAGATTTCTGGCCAGCCAGACCATCTGAGAGTCTTTCTTCAGACTCTCCAGCAGCTGGCTCTCTTCAACTCCCAGTATCGCTCCAAGAGACAGTGCCACCAGGCCAAGATCCCGAAGCTCCCGTGGCCGGGCAAAGAGAGAAACCCGCTCCAGGGAAACTGCCATTTCCGTGAAGTTGCGGTCATAAATCGTTCCACGCCCCAGAGCTTCCGGTTCTTTCTTTATTGAGGCGACCCGGTTGGCCAGTCGAACCAGCCCGGCGACATACTCCTGCGGTAAATAACGATAACCGATACCAGCCAAGCCCAGGACTAGAAGTAAAAAGAGAACAGTTTTCAACCCTGTTCTCTTTTTCACTCTGACTCGCGATTTTTTTGCCATGACCGGTTGTACCCTACTCTTTACATCGCCTCCATTGTGCTCGACAGCCTCTTTCAACCGTCAGGCCCAGCAACGCTGCCGTCTAATTTAACATAATAATAGATTTCACAGTAGGTCGGCTTTTAATAATGGCGAACTAAAACCGTACAACCTGTCCTTTATCCGGGAAATAGAGAGCCAGCTTACTGGCGGCCTTTTGTTCAAAACGTGCCGGAGAGATCAGCACCGCTCTTTCGGTACGTAATATGATATTGTCCTCACGCAGCTGCCGTTCCTGGGCAGCCAGCTGTTCAGCCTTGCCATCGAGTCGGGCCATGGAGCCCTGCACCCACATATTGACTCCCAGAATGACAGGCACCAGAAGCACTGTCATCTTGACCAGTGCCAACCACAACTGTCTACCACCGGGAAAAAACTCAACCTTCAACGTTGCATTACGGTGACGGAGTGTACGCGGGGTTGAATAGGCATATGATTGTACTGAGTGATTGATCATCATTTTCGCACCTCCATCTGTTTTCAGGCTGCAATCCGTTCGGCAACTCTTAATTTCGCGCTGCGAGCCCGTTTGTTGAGCTTCAGTTCTTTGTCTTTCGCTACCACCGGTTTCTTTGTGACTACCCGGAGCAGTGGATTTTCTTTGAATTTACGTTTAACCATCCGGTCTTCTAAAGAGTGGAAAGAGATCACACAAAAACGTGCGCCCGGTCGCAAAAATCGAACACCTTCGTCGAGAATTTTTGCCAGGTTCTCCAGCTCTGAGTTGACCGCAATTCGCAACGCCTGGAAAACCTTGGTTGCGACATGGATTCTTTTGGGATGGAATCGGCCGGGTATTGTCCTGGCGACAAGATCTGCCAATTCGATGGAGCGAAGAATTGGCTTTTTATCTCTCTGTTCCACCACAGCCCTGGCGATGGGCCTGGCCTGCTTTTCTTCACCGTAGTAGTAGAAGATGTCTGCCAGTTCCTCCTCCCTGCAGTTTGCAAGGATTGAAGCAGCCGTCTCCTTCCTCCTGGTGTCCATCCGCATATCGAGGGGCTCGTCTTTACGGAATGTAAACCCCCGCCCACCGATATCGAGTTGCAGTGAAGAGAGGCCTATATCGATCAGCAAGCCGTCAATCACCGTAACACCCAACTCATCAAGCCCGTCCGCAATCTCTCCAAAATTGCGATGCACAATTTCGAATCGCCCCTGAAAAGGGGCGAGACGAAACCGGCTTTTAACGATAGCCGCCTCATCCCAGTCAAAAGCGATGAGACGGCCATCGGGGAGGGTCTTCTTCAATATTGCTTCACTGTGCCCGCCGAGCCCGAGCGTTCCGTCCACATACGTGCCGCCGCTCTTTGGGGCAAGGTACTCAAGGCACTCTTCAAGCAGGACTGACTGGTGCAGGGAAGCAGCCTCGCCTTCCATTAGAGAAAGCCGAGTTTCGCCATGCCGTCAGCTTCGGCCCCAAGCTCCTTGCTGTCCGCCTGGTGAACCCTGGTCCAGGTCTTTTTGTCCCAGACATCAACCCATTTGGCCATGCCCCGGACAACAACTTCTTTGGATATCCCGGCAATGTTGCGAAGCTCAGCCGGCACCAGGATACGCCCCTGCTTGTCCAGTGGTGATTCGTAGACCCAGTCCATCACCAGACGAACACGTTTTGCCAGCTCCGGCTGTTCTTTGCCCCTGGCGATCAACTCATCTTCCATGACCGTCCATACAGAATCGGGGTAGACACGAAGGTGATCACCCCAGAAGGTCAGGACGATCCACTCCGAATCATACTGGCGCAGCACCTCTCGAAAACGGCTGGGAAAATTCAGCCGTCCTTTTGCATCGAGGTTGTGCTCTGTTCGACCACGAAATCTGCGCTGCGCCATTTCCTGCTCCGGTTAAACCACCTTCACCCACTTTACACCACTTTGCACCACTATCATCTGTTTTATATCAACTTTCAGGAACCTGTCAAGTAGATTTCTTCTGCAAAACCGAGATGATAGGCAGGGAAATAGCAATACAGCGAAAACCACCATATGCAGCGTCTGCCCTCTTCCGCAAATACTATATATGGTACCTCTGGCCAAAAACAACTGGTAGCTAAACACACAAGCTAATTAGCCCAAGATACTGATAACTAAGAACTAATAAGATCATTACTTTCTTTAAAAAGATATAATAATTATTACCAGTGGGGGAAAGTGGGGGAAAAATAGCAAAAAAAATCCCCTCCGGATTATGAAATCCAGAGGGGATAAAAATATTACAGGTGGAAGGGGCGGGAAGTAGTGTTACTGTTCTCCGGAAAGAAGCTTGGAAAAATCCTGTTCTGAAACGAAACTGTGTGCGTCATCGGGAAACACACCGTTTTTCACCTCTTCACAGTATGTTGAGATGTTTTCTTTCATCAAAGGGGCCAGGCGGGTGTAGGTTTTGACAAAGCTGGGGATAAATTTTTCAAACATGCCAAGGAGGTCATGGGTAACGAGCACCTGACCGTCACAGTGAATGCCGGCGCCGATACCGATGGTGGGTACTGCAACCGCTTCGCTGATCACCTTGGCCAACCCGTCCGGGACACACTCAAGGACAATGCCGAATACTCCGGCATCAACAAGACCCCGGGCCTCAGCAAGCATCTTTTCAGCCGATGCCCGGTCCCTGCCCTGAACCTTGTAGCCACCCAGCTGACTGGCTGTCTGGGGTGTAAGGCCGATATGGCCCATTACCGGGATTCCGGCCCTGACCATCCCGCCAACCGTATCACACACCTCCAGACCGCCCTCCAGCTTGACCGCATCACATCCGGCCTCTTTTAAAAAGCGGGTTCCATTGACAATACCATCACGGGGTGAGCTCTGGTAGGAACCAAAAGGCATGTCGCCGACAACAAAGGCCGTTGGCGCGCCACGTCTGACCGCACCGCTGTGGTGGAGCATCTCGTCCATGGTCACCGGCACGGTGGAGTCATAACCAAGCATCACCATACCCAGCGAATCACCAACCAACAGCATATCCACACCGCAATCATCCAGCATGGCTGCCATGGCGGCATCATAGGCCGTGAGCATGGTCAGTTTCCTGCCGTCCTTTTTGGAGTCAATGATCTCCTTGACACTCTTTCGCTTAGCCATCATATGCTCCTTTGTTCAGCTTCAGTAAGTGATGGAACTACTTAAAAAGTGTTGGCTGCTGCCCGCCCTTTGAACTCGGCAGCCTTCCGAAGTGATCATAGGCCGTGCCGGTGGCCATGCGACCACGCGGAGTGCGGGTGAGAAAACCGGACTGAATGAGAAAGGGTTCGTAGACATCTTCCAGGGTGTTTTTTTCTTCACACACGGCAGTGGCCAATGTCTCCAGGCCAATGGGCCCGCCCTGAAACTTATCGATGATGGTCAGCATAATGCGCCGGTCCATCTCATCGAGACCGAAACGGTCCACGTTAAGCAGGGTCAAGGCTTCATCCGCCACCTTGTCGGTGACCACTTTGTACTCGCCGACTTCGGCAAAATCACGCACTCTGCGCAAGAGGCGGTTGGCGATCCTCGGGGTTCCCCGCGACCTGCGGCCCAGCTCCAGGGCCCCGCCCTGGTCGACCTCCATGCCAAGGATCTTTGCCGAGCGGCTGACAATCCGGACAAGATCCTCGGGCTCGTAAAGCTCAAGGCGGAGGATCACCCCGAATCGGTCACGCAGAGGCGGAGTCAACAGCCCGGTACGGGTGGTTGCTCCAACCAGGGTGAAACGCGGCAGATCCATTTTGATCGATCTCGCCCCCGGTCCCTGGCCGATAATCAGATCGAGCTGATAATCCTCCATGGCAGGATAGAGGATCTCCTCCACCGCGTGATTCAACCGATGAATCTCATCGATAAAGAGGACATCGCCCTCCTGCAGCGAGGTGAGAATCGCCGCCAGATCCCCCTGCCGCTCAATCACCGGACCCGACGTCACCTTGATGCCCGCCCCCATCTCGTTGGCGATGATGTAGGACAGGGTGGTCTTGCCAAGACCGGGAAAACCATGGAACAGGACATGGTCCAGCGGCTCACCCCTGCCCCGGGCAGCCCGGATAAAAATATCAAGACTCTTGCGGAGCTGTTCCTGACCAATGTAGTCGGCCAGCCTTTTTGGCCTGAGATCCATGTCGACAACCCGCTCACGCTGCTGCGCCGGCTCGGGGTCCACCAACCGTCCGCCCTCTATCTCTTCTTCGATATTCATGCCAGTGTCCGCAAGGCCTCACGAATCATTTCTTCCACTCCAAGTCCATTGAATTCATCCTCACCAAGACGTTTTTTCACACGCACCAGGGCCTCGCGGGCCACCGGGTCCTGATAGCCGAGGTTGACCAGTGCGGAAAGCACATCGGAAAGAATGGAACCGCCACCAACTACCACTGCACCGCCTCCCACATGATCTGCAGAAACCGAACCGGCCAGATGAGCGACTTTATCTTTTAGATCCACACAGAGCCGCTCGGCAGTCTTTTTACCGATCCCCTGCAACCCTGTTAAGCTCTTTATATCCTGATTGACAATGGCCTGACACAAGGGCGCCACCCGCATTCCGGAAAGAATCGACATGGCCAGCTTGGGCCCGACGCCGGAGACCGACTTGAGGATGAGAAACATCTCCCGGTCCTCCTCCTCGAGAAAGCCGAAGAGGACAATGGCGTCTTCCCGGACATGGGTGTGAATATGAACAAAGACCTCATCACCGAGAGCAGGCAGTCGGGCCAGGGTATCAGTGTCGACAAAGACCTCATAACCCACTCCGTGGACGTCGATCACGGCCCGTTCCTGGCTCTTGGCCAGCATAACTCCTGTCAGTGCGGCAATCATCTGGATTTCACCTTCGGGTGAATTGAACTGTTAAAGGTAAGCGGGCAACTCTGCATAGTCGACCAGACGACACCGCTGAGCATCTACGAGTAGTTGGCATGACAGATGGCCACGGCCAGTGCATCAGCGGCATCTGCACTGGGGGATTTGGAGAGGCCGAGCAGAACACAAACCATGTGCTGGACCTGCTCCTTGGGAGCCTGGCCATAGCCGGCCACCCCCTGCTTGACCTTTTTGGCCGAATAATCATGAACCGAAAGACCGTTTCGCAGCAGCGCAGTTATGGCCGCGCCTCTTGCCTGGCCCAGCTTAAGCGCCGAGTTCGGATTGGCCGCCATAAAAACATCCTCCACTGCCGCCACATCAGGATCATGAAGCTGAACCACCTCATTGATACCGTCAAAAATTTCCCCCAACCGATGGGAAAAGGAAAGCTTCGGATTGGTCTTAACCACCCCGCAGGCCACAAAACCAAGCTGGCTGCCCACAGACTCAACAACTCCGTATCCGGTCAAACGAGAACCGGGATCAATCCCCAAAATACGCATACTGCTTTTTTTCCTTCAAGCTGAAAAACGTACCAGTGTCAGTTCATAAATGATTCTTTCGTTCGAGATCAAGGAATGTAAAAGAGAATAAGCGCAGCATACGTTTGAGTATGTGAGCATTATTCACTTTTACATGACGCAGAGATCGGACGAAAGAACCATTTATGGGCGACACTCAGCTGAGTTGCTCCATGAGTGCGTCATCAATATCAAAATTGGCGTGGACATTCTGCACATCGTCGTGGTCCTCAAGGAGTTCGAGGAGTCTGAGCAGATTTTTCGCCGCCTTTTCATCGGTCACCTCGATGGTGTTTTTCGGAATCATGGAGATACCGGCTTCGATGAACTTGACCCCCTTTTCCTCCAGGGCTTCACGCACTCCGTCAAAATCCCCGGCCTCTGTGAGGACCTGAAAAACACTGTCCTCCTCCACCACATCCTCAGCACCGGCGTCAATGGCGAGATCCATCAGTTCCTCTTCCGAGATGGTCTCCCGGTCGATGAGCATCTGGCCCTTTTTTTCAAACATCCAGGCCACACATCCGGATTCGCCGAGGTTGCCGTTGCATTTTGCAAAAAAGTGCCTCACATCGGCCACGGTCCGGTTTCGGTTGTCGCTCATGCACTCGACAAGGACAGCGACACCGGCAGCGCCGTATCCCTCGTAGAGGATCTCCTCATAGACCTCGCCCTCCAGTTCTCCGGTCCCCTTTTTAATGGCCCGGGCAATGTTGTCCTTGGGCATATTTTCAGCCCTGGCCGAGGCAACGGCGCTGCGCAGCCTGGGGTTGCCGTCCGGATCACCACCGCCCATCCGGGCTGCCACGGTAATCTCTTTAATCAGGCGGGTAAAGATCTTACCTCTTTTGGCGTCCACCGCCCCTTTGCGATGTTTAATATTTGCCCATTTCGAATGTCCTGCCATATCCTGTTCCTCTGTATTTGCTGCTAATATTTAAAACTTTATGTAACTATTCAGCAGCACCCACATTATGGCCGATCAGACCGCCTCGAGTAGCACAAGTACGCTTCGTCAGCCTGCTTGGCCATACTGCGGGCCCTGCTGAATAGTTACAGTTCCCTGCTTAGGGACGCACCCAGCTTTACGCTGAATAATTACAACTTTATTTCTATTTCCTAAAAACAATCATTTACCGGGACGACTGATACTTCATGCCCAGGACAAAAACCTCACGGCTCTCAGTTCTGGAACTCTTCGGCTTGAAAATCCTGACCTGACCAAAAACCGCCTTGACCTCATCAACAAATTCCGGAAAATCCTCACCCTGGAATGCCTTGCAGAAAAAGTGGCCCTGTTCATGGAGCAGAACGGTTGCGAGCTCCAGGCACCTGCGGCAGAGCCGCAGGGACTTCTGGTGATCAGCCCAGCGGTTGCCGGTGGTCCTGGGGGCCATGTCTGAGAGCAGCACCTTGAAACGGGGCCGGATACGGTGCACCTCGGCGAGCAGATCTTCCTCGTTGATATCCCGGCAGAGCCAATGGATTTCAGCTCCTCCGGCCCGCGGGGCCTGCTCAACCTGTTTGAGGTCAATACCGACCACCACGCCTTTGGGACCGACTACTTCGGAGGCGTACAGCGACCAGGAACCGGGATAACATCCCAGGTCAAGAACCGAATCCCCCTTGCGCAGGAAACGATACTTGTGCTGTGCCTCTTCCAGCTTGTAAATCGATCTTGCCGGGTATTTGTCCTTCTTGGCCTTTTTATAGTAAAAGTCTTGAACCTTACGCATACCCCGGTCTTTAGCCGATTTCAGCAACTTTTACAAGCCCGGGATTGTTCATTTTTGCCGGACAAACGCTCAGGCCAGACAGTTCCTGACCCACTGCAGGGCACTGTCCCGATCAATTACTTCGCCCTCGACTTCCGCCTCGAGAAGCCCGTCGAGAACCTCTGAAAACTGCGGGCCGGGCTTGAGACCAAATTCACTGATCAGATCATTGCCGTTCAAAAACCTCCGGCTCTTCAGCCGGGGCTCGATGTGACGGGTATAGACATCCATGACCCGGCAGAGCAGACTTTCAAGTTCCTCTTCCATCTGCTCAGGCCCTCCCTCCCCTTTTCCTGCCAGGCTGTCGGCCATTGCCAGGATAAAAAGGCCGACCAGGTCGTCACCGGCCCGTTTTGACAGCTTCAGGCAGGCCCTGCGGCTGATATCCCCGCTGCGACCGACATTACAGAGGTGAAAGGGGTGCATATGCATACCGACAAGAGAGGCAATGTTTTCTCTTGTCTCGTTGCTCCAGCGCAACCCGCGCCCGAGTTTCTGAACCAGGGAGCGGCCGACCTCATCGTGGTTATAAAAAGTAATCCGCCCTCCCTTGTCTTCCCGGATATTCATGGTGGACGGCTTTCCCAGATCATGGAGCAATGCGCTCCACTTGAGCCGCTGCCGAACTCCGGGACGAGCCAGGTAGTCCCGAATCAGATCGTGACAGCTGTGAAAGTAACTCTCGGGCGAACTGATGATCTGCTCCATACTCTCCAGGGCGGCGAGGCTGTGGGAAAAGACATCCAGATGGTGAAATTCCGGCTGCGCCATGCCGACGCCCTTTTCCAACTCGGGCAAGACAGCAAAGAGAAGACCGGTTTCAGCCATCATCCGGATCACCTGGTGGGCACGCTCAGAGGCCATGATCAGGTCAAGCTCGTGGCTGACCCGCTCCGCCGCCGACCTGCCAATGAGCTCGCACTTCCGGCCAATCTCGTTAAAGGTATTCTCCTCCATGGGAAATCCAAACTGAGCGCTGAGACGAAAACCGCGCAGCATCCGCAGCGGATCGGCCTCGATGGCTCCGGGCAGAATACGTAAGATATTGTTTTCAAGGTCGGCGAGGCCCTGGAGTGGACCGATCAGCCTGAAGGGAAGAGAGCGATCCAGCAGAACCGGCAGGGATACCGCCATGGCATTGATGGTGTAATCACGAAGCCGGAGGTCCTCTTCAATGAGACGGCTGCCCTGCCGAAAACTTGAAAAATCAATGGTCAGCCCCTGCCAGACCACTCTCCCGGCATCCTCTTCCTCTGATCCAAGCAGGACCAGGGTCCCCGCACCGAGTTCGCTGATGAGTTGCCTGCAGCTGTCAATGGCGCCGTGGGAAACGGTCAGGTCAACATCTGCCGGGGTTCGGTCGAGCAGCCAGTCGCGCAGTGTTCCGCCCACCAGGTAATACTCCCGTTTATCACCCCGAACAAGGCTCTTGAGGGCTTTGAGGAGTTCCCTGGGGTAGTGATCGAACCTGGCTCGCAGACTGGAGAGTTTGGCCGTTGAAATTGTTTCTAATGTCATGGAGTGAAAATCAGTTTAAAGTGGGGGGAGAACATTTTAAGATCATGGTTATACTTACTGACGAGAATTGGTGACTATTCAGCTGCACTTCATCTTCGTCCATTAAGGTCTTCTCACATAGCACAAGACAGCACAAGTATGCTTTGAATCCCTAAATGAACAAATCTGAAGCACATCTATACAGTTACATCAGATATTTTTTGAAGTTTTTTGCTTTTGGCTGAATAGACACGAGGGTACCTTGAAAAATTAGATTTTTTGTTCAGAATCGAGGAATAATTAAAATTTTACCACAGACATATAGTTGATATTTCGAGGACGAAGTGCTCGGCTAAGCTTCACTCAATCCGGGTATAAAATTTTAATCATGACGAAGAGTCTGAGCGAAAAGGCAATTTTTCAAGGTGGCCACGAATATTGTATCCTAAACAGCACCTATTTAACATCCTTTCCTCATAACATTTTCAAACCTTCTTTTCTCATGGATATTCCAACTCAAAAAATGATTAGAATCGGCCACGCCTCCATCGGTCTGGTCGGCCTCGATATCGCTCTCAACCGGGCGCTCGCCGACAACATGACGCCGGACGATGGTGAAGAGTTCATCTACCGGGCTGTGGCGTCTGAAAATTACATTCCGACGGGCAAGGAAAAAGAGTATCGACAGGCCCTGCGGCGGGAGTACGAGAAGCTGCTCGGCATCGACCACGACGAACTGGAGGGGCTTGTGATTCGAATCTTCGGCTCCGGCTGTGTCAGCTGCAACGCCCTCAACAGCCTGGTGATCAATGCCATGAACCGGGCAGGCGTTGCCGCGGACATTGAACAGATTCACGACCGTGACGAAATCGGCCGGGCTGGTATCACTGCAACACCTGCTCTGATGATCAACGGTGAAGTCAAGTCTGCCGGGGTCTATCCCACTCTGGCCCAGGTTGAAGAGTGGATAGGTGAAAAAAGGGTATAAGGTTTAGGGTTTAGGGCATAAGGAAAGGTACAGGGTGGAAGGTACAGGGTTTAAGGATCGGTTCAGGGTAGAGGGAGGGAAAGCAGAACATTGCAGGCTTGTTCTGGCGCCCATCCGCGGGATCACTGACTGCCTCTACCGCTCCCTGATTCAGCGTCATTTTGGCGGCTTTGACCTGGCTTTGGCGCCCTTTATCAACCCGCAGGGTTATAAAAAGATTCAGGACAAGCACCTGCGTGACGTCCTGGCTGAGAACAACCGGCAGCTGCCTGTGGTGCCCCAGCTGCTCCACACCGGAAGCAGGGACTTCATCCACACCGCCGGACGCCTGGCCGAGCTTGGTCATGACCATATCAACTGGAACCTGGGCTGCCCCGCACCGATGGTGGTGAAAAAAAAGCGGGGCTCGGGCCTGCTTCCCTATCCGGAAACCATTTGCCGCTTTCTCGATGAAGTGTGCCCGGCCATCAGCCAGCAGCTTTCCATCAAGACCCGGCTCGGCCTGCACGCAGAAGATGAGCTCCTTCACCTTCTGCCGCTTCTCAACGACTACCCGCTCAAAGAAATCACCATCCACTGCCGGCTGGGAGAACAACTCTACCGCGGAGAGGCAAATCCGGACGGTTTTGAGAGATGTCTGAATCTCAGCCGCCACGAACTGATCTACAACGGCGACATCGACTGCCAAAAAACATTTTCCGCCCTGCAAGCCCGTTTTCCCATGGTCTCCAAGTGGATGATCGGCCGTGGCGCCCTTGGTCACCCGGATCTGGCCGCTGAACTCAAAGGGAGCACTCTCAGCCCGGAAGAGCGGCTTGAGCGTTTACAAAAATTCCACGACGATCTCTTTGAAACCTACACGAGACGACTTTCCGGACAAAGCCACATCCTCGGCCGGATGAAGCAGATCTGGAGCTATATGATCCACTCATTTCCAGGCAAAGAGAAACAGCTCAAGCGGATTAAAAAGGCGACAGGGATGGAACGCTACCGGAAAGCGGTGGACGAACTGTTCAAGGGTTGACTAAGCAGTGGAGCAGGCGGGCAAGGCAGGTTTTTTCCGGACTTTAACAAGACCAACAGGGAAACATTGGCCTGGTGCTACAGCATCCACTCCTTAAAAGCTGAATCATCAAGGGGCTCGCAGCGCATCATTGCCTGCTCCTGTCCAGTTCGAATCTCAACCTCACCGCCGACGATCTCCCCGTCAACTTTCTTGCCATATCGCGTCACCAGTCGGCCACCAAGCTCCAGGGTGGACTGACGCCGGGGATCGTCTTCAGCAAGAAGCCGCCAGCCTCGAATGAGCGCTGTTGGACCGGGATGAAGGGGCATGTGGAGGATCGCGTCATCTTCTCCGGCCAGTTCAAGGAGGCGGTCATTCTCCCGTTCATTACGGCCGAGAATTGACCAGACGCCTCCGGGCAGAAGGAACTGCCTGCCCACCAGGAGCAGACGTATGTCGTCTGCCGTAATGTCGCCTGGAGAAATGACGAAATCACCCTCATAAATCCGTTTGATGCGGCGGGACAGGATAGGGTCGGCAAGGATGCAGCCGCCGGCAGGAGCCGGAAATTCAGTGATGCCATACTCCCGGGCAAGGGCGATCTGGCGGGAACGGCCGCGGCCGGAAAAATCGAGGAGTCGCTCACGGTCGATCCAGCCCTCTTCCTCGGCAAGCGTTGGTTTCATCAGCTTGGCCGAGAGCGGCCTCAGGAGTCTCGCGTCATTTTTCGAGTCACGTTCGATGACCCGCAGGGTATCTCGCCTCTGGGACATTGGCCTTTGGCCGAGCACCTCGCCGGTAAAAAGAAATGAACCCCCCAATGGAGCCATCATCTGCTTGGCACGGCTCAGCATGAGAATCTTGCAGTCGATGCAGGGATTGAAATTCTTGCCGAACCCGTGGCTCGGATTGTGAAGAAGTTCGAGATAACCCTCGCTGAGATCCACCAGTCGGATATCGATGCCGAATTTGTCCTTCACCTCGGCAACATACTCATCCGGCCGCGCCAGCAACTCATCACCGAAAAAAGGGGTCACAAACTTCACGCCGATGACATCAACCCCCAGGGAGGCGACAAGACGACAGGCGAGGATAGAGTCGAGCCCCCCGGAAAAAAGGCCGAGGGCGCGGTGAGTTACCATGTCAGTTCCCCTTGCTGAGCAGCTCCTCTGCCCAGGCCCTGGTCTGGCTGGAGGGCGACTCACCGGCCAGCATGCGGCTCAGTTCCTCCACCCGGTCCTCATCAGACAGCAGATTGATTGAGGAGTGTGTACGGCCGCCGGCCTCTGTCTTGGTCACCCGAAAATGCTCATTGCCGCGGGCCGCAATCTGTGGCAGATGGGTAATACAGAACACCTGGTGGTGGCTGCTCAACTCCTGGATCTTGCGGGCTACGGCTTCAGCTGCCTCGCCGCCGATCCCGGCATCAACCTCGTCAAAAATCACGGTCTCCACCATATCCTTGCGGGCAAGAAGACATTTGAAGGCGAGCATCAGCCGGGACAGCTCGCCGCCGGAAGCGACCTTAGCCAGCGGCCTTGGCGGCTCTCCCGGGTTTGCGGAAAAGAAAAACTCCACCCGGTCACGACCGGTGGCCCGGATCTCCTCATTGCCGTTAAAACCGTTGAACTGTACCGCAAGACTTGAACGATCAAAGGCAAGACTTTCAAGCTCCGCCTCCATGGCTGTCTCCAGCCGCATGGCCACCTGTTGCCTGGCCTCGGACAGTCCGGCTGCCTGCTCTGTCAACTCCGTTAACAGAGAGTCAACCTCCTGCTGTAAACGGCTCAGCTCCTCATCCATGTTGTCCAGTCGCTGCAGCTCGGCCTCGGCCTGTTCACCAAATTCGATTACCATGGCAAGACTATCGCCATATTTTCGTTTCAGCTGCTGAAGCTCGGCCATCCGTTCATTAATCGTTTCCAGGCGGGCGGGATTGTTTTCAAGAGAGTCCCGGTAGTTACGCAGGGAAGCCACCAGATCCTCGGCCTGGAAGGAATATTCAGCCACCTCGGCAGCCAGCCCCTCAGCGTCTGCATCGAGTTCCGCCACTGTTTCCATATCCTTACGGATCTGGGCCAGACCATCAACAATTGTGGAGGAGAGCTGCCCGTAGCAGCGGCGGCTGAGCTGGATAAGGCTCTCAGCACTTTTGAGTCGTCTCCTCTCTTTTTCAAGAGCTTCATCCTCTCCCGGCTCAGGAGCAGCCTGCCTGATCTCGTCAAGCTGGTAGCTTAAAAAATCACGACGCTGCTCCTTTTCCCGCTCCTGTTCCTTTAGAAGAGACAGTTCCTTTTTCCGCTCCTCGTAACGGCCGAACAACTCGCCTACCTGAAGCCGCCGGGACCACAGGTCCCCAATGGTGTCGAGGAAATCGAGATGGAGGGTCGGCTGGAGGAGTTTCTGCTGATCATGCTGTCCGGCAACATTGAAGAGGTATTCGGTCAATCCGCCAACAATCTTTGCCGTGGCCAGAGAGCCGTTGACATAGAGACGCGATCTCCCCTTGGAGTTGATGATCCGCTTGATAAGAACCGTCGGCTCTGTCCCGAAACCGGCCTCGTCAAGCCGGTGGAGGAAATCCTTGTCCTGAAGTCCGCATTCAAACAGTGCCTCTACCACGCAACTGTCCGCACCGTTACGAATCCAGTCGGCTGAGCCCCGGCCGCCGCTGAGCAGCTGGATGGCTCTCAGCATGATCGATTTACCCGCACCGGTCTCTCCGGTCATAACCACCAGCCCGGAACGATTTTCCTGGTCAAAACGGAGGTGCAGCGATTCAATCAATGCCAGGTTATCAACTTTTAGTTCAACAAGCATAACTCAATATAATGGATCATCCTGATATGACGATCCATGGAACAGATCTTCATTTATCTTTTCAGCCCTGTAAAAGGGTTTCATAAATTAACAATTTCTGTAACTATTCAAGGCAGCCTTCAGCCCACAACGGCAAAACTACCCAAAGCAACGCAATGTAACTGCTCAGATTTCTTACACCTTGACTCCACCACCAAACCTCAGTAGGCTGTTAGAAAATCCTCAACAACCTCTATCTACAACCACTATGGCCATTCCCGAGCTCAGCGCCAGCCTCGAAGATTATATTGAGGCCATCTATCACATCATCGAAAAAAACCAGGTTGCCAGGAGCAAGGAGATTGCCGGCCGCCTCGACGTCAGCCGGGCATCGGTCACCGAGGCATTGCGCGCACTCGCCAAAAAAGAACTGATCAATTACGCCCCCTACGAGGCGATTACAATGACCGAACAGGGCAAACGGGTTGCCGAAGATGTCATTTTTCGCCACGAGGCCCTGAAACGATTTTTCACTGAAGTACTTGCAATCGATAGTGTGACCGCCGAGGATGCCGCCTGCAAGGTGGAGCATGCCGCACCTCCCGAGGTGATCGCCAGGATGATCTCATTCATCGAATTTCTCAAAGTCCGCCCACACACCAACGGCGACCTGCTGGAAAGCTTTGCCGAATTCTGCACCAGGACTCAAACCGACTCCGGCCACGACCGCTGACTCTCAGGCTTTATTCCCGCCAGACAAACAAAACGTAAACCAACCGAGTGAGCAGCACCGGCAAAACAGCAGAAAAACCGGTATCAGCTCCCCCTGTCTATTTGTAACTATTCATCGTAAAACTGGGTGCGTCCCTAAGCAGGGAACTGTAACTGTTCAGCAGGGCCCGCAGTGTGGTCAAGCAGGCTGACGAAGCGTACTTGTGCTACTCGAG
>JBDLID010000009.1:0-41250 GCA_039715055.1 Thermodesulfobacteriota bacterium
CTGAATAGGAATATCTGAAGACCACCCCGGAGTGAGTCGGTTTCAGTCCGAAAAAGGCGGGAGTACCATGAGTGAAGAAAAGAAATTTGATCCGAGGAAAAGAAAAAAGCTGAATAACCCGGTGCGGCTTCAATGGGTTCCGGCCATGAGGGTCGTTGAACTGATGGAGTTGAACAGCCATGGCACCTACCTGGATGTCGGGGCGGGTACGGGATATATCAGTCAGGCTATTGGTGAACTCCTCAATGGGCCGATCATCCACGCCCTGGATATCGAACCTCTGATGATTTCAGAAATGGAAACAACCCTGAAAGCCGCGTCCTGGATACATCCACAGCTGATGGAACGTAATATCCTGTCGTTTGCAGACCAGTCCGTTGACGGAGTGTGGACAATCACCGTATTTCATGAGTTCGGTGATCCGTTGCCGATACTGGGAGAGATCTATCGGGTGCTACGTCCTGGAACTGCTTTGCTGGTAGTCGACTGGGCAAAACAGCCCGAGGCATGTGAACAGGGCCCCCCTTTGGATCATCGGGTGGCTGAAGAGGTGGTGGTGGCCAATCTGAAAGAGGCAGGTTTTACAGATGTTACCATAGAGGATGGTTTTACTCACCACTATGGAGTCGTGGGGTACAGGCCACGATGAAAAGGGGAGGGGGGCGGTGCGGTGTTTTTACCAGGTTCGCACCCGGCCGGTATCGATGTGGACGAAGTTCGATCTGGAGTAGTAGCCGACTCCGCCATGGCTGAGAGAGACGGCGATATCTCTTAGCTGGCGTGTGTCAAGGCCGCTGATCCGGATATCCATGGCCTTGCCCTGCATGTGCATACTTCTTTTGGCAACTCCGCCGCCCTTTTTACGCAGCTGGGAGTTGGTTTTTGGGGAGCGGTAACCGGAGATGATTTCGATGTCGCCTCGTCTGCCTGAAATCTGCTGGATATTGTAGAGGGTGGAAAAGAGTCCGGCGTCGATGGGGTGGACTTCGCCGGTTCTGAAATCCCGCAGAAACTGGTTAAGTTCTTCAAGGACCGAAGGGGCGCAGCCCCAGGTGCAATATTCGATCTTTACCCGTTCACCGGTATGGGTGTGGTAAAAGGACATCTCCATGGGGGCAGCGGTTGCGGCTGCAGCCTTAACTGCCGGAGCAAGAGCAATGGCCGTGCCCAGCCCGAAAGCCTGCCTGATGAAACTCCTCCTCTCTAAAAAACGGTGATTTTGCATAAACAGAAAACTAGCTCGTTATCACCGGTTTTTGTAAGAGGTGTCGTGTCTGTATTACAGAGGCACCAAACCAGTCTTTACAACTCCTGGCCTGGTGCCTTCGCACCACTGGATCCTGGGGAACCGTTTCTTCCATATAATTAGTCCTGCTCCTCTGTGATTGTGGGAAGCTGTGAAACAATCAATCCTGACCTACTGTTCTTTAGATTCATCTCCCAGTAGGATCCGGGCCAGTTTCTCATCCCGACCGTAGATGTCCCTATTAAAGTGAATCCTGCTCTGTTTGTCAAGCCATGCCGTTTGATAGGTAATGTGGACCGGCAGCGGCCTGTGCAGCCGGATCACCCGTCTTGTCGGGTCAGCAATGATTTCATTGATACGCTCCCGGTTCCAGTCAGGGTCTTCACCGGTAAGAGCAAATTCGGCAAGAGCCAGGGGGTTGCTGACCCGGATACAGCCGTGGCTGAACCCGCGTTTGGTCTGCTCAAAGAGGTCGTGGGAGGAGGTGTCGTGGAGGTAAACATCGTACTTGTTTGGAAAAACGAATTTGACCCGGCCCAGGGCATTCCAGGGACCGGGGTCCTGGCGGAGTTTGTAGCGGCCCATAAGGCGTCTGTTGATCTGCTGCCAGTCGATTGCGGTGGAATCCAGTTCAACACTGTCAGCCTGCCAGTTGGAAAACAGACGGATATGGCGTTCGACCAGATGTGACGGGTTTTTACGTAGCTGAGGCAGTTCCTCGTTTTTGGCAATGGACGGCGGAACGTTCCAGAAGGGGTTGAAGTCAAGATAACGGATCCGGTCGCTGAATACCGGGGTCTGGTGACTGGATTGACCGACGATGACCGCCATATCCAGCATTATTTGCCCTTTTTCCACAGCTTTGAGGTCATAGTTGGCAATATTGACCATGATGTATCGCTTGCCGAGATCAGTTGACTGCCAGCGCCAGCGGGTCATGTTGAGGCTGATTGTTCTTGCCAGATCAGCGGGCGTAAGATTCATTGCGAAAAGGGTTTCAGGGCCGATGATGCCATCGATTTCGAGGCCGAACCGAGCTTGAAAGGATTCGACCACGGGCTGAAGTGACGGGTCGTAGAAACCCGGGCCGGACTCGGCCGGTAGCAGCGTCTGGTGATAGGCAAGTCGCTGGCGGATCAGGGTGAGGCGCTCGTCACGCTCTGCAGGGCGGATGAGTTTACCGGCTGAAATGGTCGGCCAGTCGTGTTGCCGCCCAAGGGTTTGATAGTGATTGAGGGCTTTGCGCAGCCCCTGGTAATAATTATGGGTCGGAGCCAGTTGCCGCAGATAAACACCGGTATCTTCGGCTGCCAGGACCTGTTCAACAGCTGCCAGCGGGTCAAAGCCTGAATCGCCGGCTTCGGCAAAGAGCTCAGGGCTGACCTCATACGGCTTCAACCGTCCCCGGGTGATATCGTGGATGTATTTAACCAGGTTGAAGGTCAGCTGGATATCGAGCTCGGCAAGGCTGTCTGCGGATTTATCCTGCCACAACTGCCGGATGGACTGGACGTTGTAGTCATCCGGCTCAAGGCCTTCGTTGGCCGCCTGCTCAAGTACTTCAAGAATGGAGTCTGCCCGTCTGGTGGGGCCGGTCAGCTTCACCCAGAAGGGTTTCATGCCGGTGGCGGAATAGATCCGGCTCAAGCAGAGCTCTTCCTGGCGGAGAATAAATTCCTGTTTTTCAAGGGCGGGCTGCTCCAGGGGAAAACAGCGGATGAGACCGGCCAGCGTTTCTTCCAGGGAGCGAGGAGCTTCAGCAGAACCGACAGGTTGAGCCAGGAAGGCGGCTGCAGCAAGAAGGGTACAGAGAAAACGTCCAATCATTTCCGCTGCTGACGCTTTTTATCTTTTTCCAGCAGTTGTCCCAGGGCGTAACAGAAATCACCCACCAGCCGGGTGCAGATGGCGCGCCTTGAATCCGGATCATGATAGTAGGCCTTGACCTCGTCCCTGTTGCTCCAGTTGACCTGGGCGATATCGCAGCAATTCATGGAGTCGTACGAGTCAGTCATTTTCTTAAAAATTCTGATCAGCTTCTGGCTGAGCGCCCACATGGCGGGGTTTTCCTTTTCGTCAAGTGAGCCGCGACTGTGCAGGGAGGAGACCACGGCCACTCCGCCGATGAGAATACCGCATACGCTGCCCGAGCTTGCTATGCCGCCGCCAAAGGCTCCCATGGCCTTGATCACTTCCGGGTCATTCCTGTTCAGCTTTTCCTGGCCAACTGCCAGAACCGCCTGGCTTCAGTGGAGCCGTTTTTCAAACAGCTCAATTCCCTTGCGGCGCATCTCTTCCGGTGTCATCTGCTTGTCCTTTTAAGAATTTGTGTCTGGAATCTCGGTGATCATTACGTTACCATGTTTTTTAATTGGAATACAGCCCTGAAGTAAATAACCAGATGTATAATCAGCCAGTTGGTATGAAGAGTCCCGCTGAAGTGTGAAAGGAAAGATCCGGAACATGAAAATTGCCTACTACATGCCTTTCAAGCCCATGGGCCACCCCAATCCATCCGGCGATCTTGTCATCGGCACGGAACTGTTTCGATATTTTCAGTCGCGGGATCATGAGATCGTACTTGCCAGTCGCCTGCGCTGTCGCTGGCTCTATTACAGGCCGCTGGCCTGGCCGAAGCTGTTCTTTGAACGGTTCAGGGTTGTCAGAAAAATGCGGCAGCTACAGCCCGATGTCTGGTTGAGCTATCATTCCTACTATAAGGGACCCGATATGCTCGGCCCCTGGTGTGCCGCACGTCTTGGCATTCCCTATGTTTTGTTTCAGGGTATCTATGCCACCAAGTACCGTCGACGTCTGACAACCAGGCCCGGTTTCTACCTCAATAAAAAGGCGTTGCAGGCTGCGGATACGGTTTTTACCAACAAACAGATCGATGAAAAAAATCTTCTGCGTCTTCTTCCCAGGGATAAAGTTGCGTTTATCAGGCCCGGATTGAAAGTCGACCGGTACAGGTTCTCCGAGACCGCACGAGACCGTTTGCGGGCGAGTTACCAATGCAGCGAAGAACCGGTCCTGCTCAGTGCAGCCATGTTTCGGCCCGGCGTCAAGGAGAGAGGGGTCCATGAAGTTATCCGCTGCTGCGGAGAACTGCTGGCAAAGGGCGCACGTTTCCGGCTGATCCTGGTTGGTGACGGCGCTGCCAGGGAAAAGCTGGAACAGTTTGCCGGGAAGACTCTCGGCGACCGGGTGAGTTTTGTCGGTCGGGTCGAACGACAGGAAATGGCGGATTACTACAGCGCTGCTGATATCTTTGTTTTTCCCGGCTATGACGAGGCCATCGGCATGGTCTATCTGGAGGCTCAGAGCTGCGGCCTGCCGGTGGTGGCATGTTCTGAGTGGGGCGGTTCGCGGGTTGTCGTCGATGGAGAAACAGGACTGCTGTCTTCAGCCGACTGTCCCGATGATATGGTTCGAAATATTGAGACTCTGCTCAATTCATCAGATTTGCGCAACCAAATGTCAAAAGATGCGGCAGCCCATGTTGAGAAAAATCATGATCTTGCAAAAAACTATCTGTTCATGGAGGAAAGACTTCAGTCATTGATCGATGATCACCACTAGGAACGGTGGGCGGAAAGATGGTGAACCAGTGTACTTGCGCAGGTATTTTTCTTGTCATCTTGACGCGAACTCGCTATACTTTATCCTTTTTTGATACAATAAATACCTTCCCTTGATAAGGAGTGAGCATGAAAGTACTGATCAGTGACAATCTGTCTCCGGCAGGAGCAAAAATATTGGAAGATGCGGGACTTGAGGTCGATATCAACACCGGTCTGAGTCCCGATGAGTTGAAAAAAATCATCGGTAATTATGATGGTCTGGTTATCCGCAGTGCCACCAAGGTGACAGCTGAGATCATCGAGGCCGCCGACAGGCTCAAGGTGGTCGGCCGGGCGGGAATCGGGCTTGACAACGTCGATATTCCCAGTGCCAGCCAGAAGGGTATTGTGGTCATGAACGCTCCCGACGGTAATGCCACCACGGCAGCCGAGCATGCCATTTCCATGATGATGGCGCTTTCCCGCAACATTCCCCAGGCAACCGCTTCCATGAAGGCCGGTAAATGGGAAAAGAAGAGTTTCATGGGCCGTGAGGTGACCGGTAAGACACTTGGTGTTGTCGGTATCGGCAGGATTGGTGCCATTGCCACTTCCCGTGCCCAGGGCCTCAAGATGAAGACCATCGCCTATGACCCGCACATGCCCAAGGAACTGGTCGATAAACTCGGTGTGGAACTGGTGAGCCTGGAGGAAGTCGCTAAACGCTCCGACTATATTACTGTTCATGTGCCGCTGACCAAGGAAACCGCCAAGCTGCTTTCCACCGATTTCTTCAAGAACATGAAAAAAGACGCCATGTTCATCGACTGTGCCCGCGGCGGGGTTTGCGACGACGATGCCCTCTACCAGGCACTGGTGGACGGAGAGATCGCAGGGGCTGCCTTGGATGTTTTTCAAAATGAGCCGACAACCCTTGAGAACTGTCCGCTGCTCGGACTCGACAACTTCATCTGTACCCCGCATCTGGGTGCCTCGACCAGTGAGGCCCAGGAAAATGTGGCTTTGACCATTGCCGAACAGATGGGTGAGTACCTCAACAAGGGCGTGGTCACCAACGCCGTCAATGTGCCCTCGGTTTCCGATGATGTTCTGGCACAGGTCGGCCCCTATGTGACCCTTGGTGAAATGCTCGGCTCCATGCATATGCAGATCGCCAAAGGCGGTGTCCAGGAGGTTAATATTGAATATTCCGGAGAGCTGGCAGAGCTCAACACCAGCCCGATTACGGTGGCTTTTCTCAAGGGCATGTTCACTCCCATCCTCCAGGATGCGGTGAATTACGTCAATGCTCCTGTCATTGCAAAGGATCGCGGTATCCGGGTGATTGAGTCCAAGAGCGAAATATCTGACGACTTCACCAATACCCTGTCCATTAAGGTAACGACCAACGAAGGAGAAAATGTTCTGGTGGGTACCGTTTTTGGTAAAAACGAGGTGCGGCTTGTCCGTTTTAACACCTTCCGCCTTGAAGCCCTGCCTTCCGGCCCCATGCTGCTGGTTCACAACAACGACGTTCCCGGTGTTATCGGCGCCCTCGGCACAACTCTTGGCAGCGGCGGTGTCAATATCTCCCGCATGACTGTCGGTCGCGAGGAGGAATCCAGCCAGAATATCATTTTCTTAAGTACCGATCAGCTGATCGGCAAAGAGTTGCTTGGAGAGGTCCTGGCCCTTGATAATATTGATGATGCCCTGGTTCTTGAGATTGATGTACAGCCGTAGCACCCTTTCATGGAGGATGAAATGAGCGAAACAAACGAGCAGGACTGTCCATGTGAAGATGGCAAGGTTCCGGACAAACACGGCCGCTGTGTGATGCCCGATGTAACATTTGAGGCTTTTATCATGTCATTGAACACCTCGGTGCTCTTTCATCTCGGTGAGATTCCCGATCCGGTGACTGGTGCCCGAAAAGTGGATCTCGACCTGGCCAGGCACGGTATTGACAGTCTTGCCGTTCTTGAAGAAAAAACAAAGGGCAACCTCACCTCTGATGAGGATCAGATGTTGAAGAACATCCTCTACGATGTGAAGATGCGCTTTGTTGCCGCTGCCAAGGAATAGTACTGCAGTGTGACCTGATCCACTCCGGGAATATGGAACTGCTGGCTCCGGCAAAGATTAACCTGGTCCTCAAGATTCTTGCCAGGCGTGACAACGGCTACCATGACCTGTTCACCGTCATGCAGAAGGTGGATCTCTGCGACCGGCTGCTTCTGGAGCCGTCACCAGAGCCGGGAATAAAACTTTTTTGCCCGGATTCCGATCTTCCCGAGGATGACTCCAATCTCGTCTTTCGGGCTGCACTCCGTTTTTTTGAACTGCGGCCGGAGCTGGCCGGTCAGGGCGTACGGATAACGCTGGAAAAAAAAATACCAGTGGGTGCCGGGCTCGGCGGAGGTTCCAGTGACTGCGCGGCAACGCTTACCGGACTCAATCGTCTTTTCGGATCGAAAATTTCACTGCAGCGGCTACTGCAGCTTGGTGAGAAGCTGGGGGCGGATGTTCCCTTTTTTATTGCCCCTTACCCGGCTGTACGGGCTGAGGGCATTGGTGAACTGATGACGCCGGTGGCTCCTCTTGAGTATTGTCGGGTGGTTCTTGTCAATCCGGGGATTCATGTATCAACGGCCTGGGTCTACCAAAATTATCGGTTGACAAACCCTGCCTTAGAAGATATTTTGACCGATTTTGAAAAAAATGACTGCAATCAGCTGCTTTCAGGGCCACTGGAAAATGACCTTGAACAGGTGACGGCAGGCAGGTTTGAAGAGATCGACGAAATAAAAAAAAGTTTGTTGGAAACGGGTGCTCTGGCGGTGTTGATGTCCGGCAGCGGCCCGACTGTTTTTGGACTTTTTATTGATAAAGAAGACTCGCAATTCGATGGTGATGGTGCTATGATGGCGTCACTGCAGCAACGATTCGGCGAGCATGTATATATAACAAAACCGATTACTGGGGCGTGGCCAAGCGGTGAAGGCACCAGGTTTTGATCCTGGCATTCGGAGGTTCGAATCCTCCCGCCCCAGCCACTTCAATTAAATAACAGATCCTTTCCGATAAATTGTCCCTGTCAGTGACAGGTTTTTTATTTTTAAGCTGAAGACATGCCAAATATCATAAAGATTTTTTCCGGTAACGCCAACCAGCCAATGGCTCAGGAAATCGCCGATTTTCTGGACCTTCCCCTGTCAGATGTCGACGTGAGGAAGTTCAGTGATGGGGAGATTTTTATTGAGATTAAGGAAAACGTCCGCGGTACCGATGTTTTTGTTGTTCAGCCTACCTGTACCCCGGTCAATGACCACCTCATGGAACTGGTGATCATGGTAGATGCCCTGCGTCGGGCCTCGGCCAGACGAATCACAGCGGTTGTTCCCTATTATGGTTATGCCCGTCAGGATCGCAAGGTGGCGCCCCGGGTGCCGATTTCCGCCAAGGTGGTTGCTGAGATGTTCATGGCAGTGGGTGTTCGGCGGGTGCTCAGCATGGACCTTCATGCCGGCCAGATTCAGGGGTTTTTCAATATTCCTGTGGATCACCTCTACGCCGCACCGGTGCTCCTTGAGCATATCAAGAAAAAATTCTCAGATGTTGTTATGGTTTCCCCAGATGCCGGCGGCACCGAGCGAACCCGGGCCTTTGCCAAGAGACTTGATGCGGGCCTGGCTATTATCGATAAGCGCCGTGATCGCCCCAACGAGTGTGAGGCCATGCATGTTATTGGTGATGTAAGGGGAAAAACAGCGATCATGCTTGACGATATGGTTGATACCGCAGGTACTTTATGCGCCGGTGCGGCAACGCTGCTGAAGAATGGCGCCAAGGAAGTTCATGCCTGTTGCTCCCATCCGGTTCTGTCAGGTCCGGCGGTTGAGCGGCTCAATAAATCTGAGATCGAATCATTGGTGGTGACCAATTCAATCCCGTTGACGGGCGAGGCCAGGGAGTGTGACAAGATCAAGGTGCTCTCCGTCTCTGAACTGCTGGCCAAGGCCATTCACCGCATTCACAATGAAGATTCGGTCAGTTCTCTGTTTGTGTAAAAAAGATGATGAAATGATGCCCCTGATAGTCCGGGGCTTGGGAAAATAATATAGAAGTATTTAGATCCGGTATTCACCGGTTTTGATTGTTAAGTCGAATCCAATTTACGGAAAGGACTTGCAGGAGGACAAAATGATTCAAGTAGAAGTTGCTGCGACAAAGAGAAGTGAGTTCGGCAAAGGCCCCATGCGTCGTCTGCGTGAAGACGGAAAAACCCCGGCCGTTCTGTACAGTCGTGAGGTGGATGCCCTGCCGCTGACCCTGGATACAAAAAATATTACCAGGGAGTTGATGACCATTCAGCGACGTAATGCTGTATTGACCATCAATGTGGCCGATGGTGATACCTTTTCCACCATGATTCGCGAGATACAGGTGGACCCGGTTCATGACCACCTGATCCATATCGATCTTCAGGCCATCGACATTGCTAAGCCCCGTGAGTACATGGTGCCTATCAATTTTACCGGTGAATCCAAAGGTGTCGCTCTTGGTGGAGCAATGCGTATTGTCGCTAATTCCGTACAACTCAAAGGATCTCCCCTGGATATTCCCGATACTGTTGAAGTGGATGTGACCGAATTGGAAAGCGGTGACTCCATTGATTTCAGCAATATCGAGATCCCCGCTAAGGTGACCATGATCACCCCGAGCGATGCCCTCTGTGTTGAGGTCCTCGCCCTTGCCATTGCCCCTTAGGGTCCGGGTCCGGTTGAATCCGGTTTTTTGATCCGGGAAGAGGTCGTTTGCGCCTTTTCCCGGATTTTTTTTATCCTGCCTCAACCCTTTCCTGTGTATTGCTTGGGGCAGCGTAAAACTGTTTTACCACAGACTGCCACTGGTGTGATCACGTATGAGTGAACCCTTTATTATTGCCGGTCTGGGTAACCCCGGTAACAACTACGCCGATACCCGACACAACATCGGTTTTATGATCGTTGATCAACTGGCCGCCAGGCTTGGCTTTGAGCTTGGCCGGGAAAAATGGTCGGCCAGATGGACATCTGTCGATCTCTGGCAGCAGCGCGGGATTGTGATCAAGCCGATCACCTATATGAACCGCAGCGGCCAGGCAGCAGCACGTTTTATCGATTTCTACAAGGTTCCCCTCGAACGTGTCCTGGTCATTCATGACGACCTGGACATGCATCCCGGCCGAATCAAGCTGGTCAAAGGCGGTGGTGCCGGAGGGCATAACGGTATCCGTTCACTGGTCACCGCCCTTGGTGGAACTGATTTTTTCCGCCTTAAAATCGGTATCGGCCGGCCTGGTCAGGGGGAGGTTCACCCGGACATGCCTGTTGAAAAATATGTCCTGGCCCCTCTGCCGGAAGGTGAAAAACGACTGCTTGATGAGCGGCTTGAAATCATAGAGCAGGGAGTTGAGCACCTGTTTTGTGACTCTCCGGCCAGGGCCATGAATCTGCTCAACAGCCTGAAATAATATCTCCTGAGAGGGGTTTGTCAGCGGGGTGTCGAAGGCCAGGGCAGCGGATAACTTATTGCAAGCTTTGAGCCTGAAAAAAGTTTTTCAAGCAAAATCATGTAATTTGTGTTAATGTGAGCACTTGTCGGTAAATAATTTTAATGGGAAGCAATAAAAGTTGCCTGATTCCCAATTGGAGGACAGTGTGTTTGCGGAAGGTGATATGGCCGTTTATCCGGCTCATGGAGTAGGGGTGATTGAAGCGATTGAGACCCAAACGGTTGCCGGAACGGACCAGGCGTTTTACGTCATGAAAATCATTGACAATGATATGAAGATCATGATTCCCACCGTCAGCAGTGACAATGTGGGACTCAGGGCTATTATATCAAAGAAGGAAGTGGTAAAGGTTTTCGCCATCCTTGAGGATCGGGATATTGAAATCGGAACCCAGACCTGGAATCGCCGCTATCGCGATTACATGGAAAAAATCAAGACCGGTTCGGTGTATGAGGTCGCTGTAGTCCTCCGTGACCTGTATCTTCTCAGTGTTGACAAAGACCTCTCCTATGGTGAGCGGAAGATGATGGACACTGCAAAAGGTCTGCTCGTCAAAGAACTTTCACTGGCCAAAAAGGAAAAAGAGGACAAGGTCGCCAAGCAGATCGAAAAAATATTTTCCTGAAAATTTCTATATTATTCAACCAGTAGACCAGGCATGGATAGTGTCTGTCACCGGTCTGCTGTTTTTTAAGTCACTCTTGATTTCATCTCGTGATCATGGCCGATATCAATCGGTCCCTTCCTGAAGAGGGATCTGCATCCCCTGACTTCCAATTTCCAATCGATGACGCTCAAGCCGGTCATCGATTGGATCGTTTTCTCTGCAGCTGTCTTGAAGATGTCTCCCGGGCTCTTATTAATGACTCGTTGACCAGGAAACTGATCCTGGTCAACGGTGAGGTTAAAAAAAAGAGTTACCGGCTTCGTGCTGGAGATCAGGTGGCCGGCTGCCTCTGTCAGCCAGCGGTCATTGATCTTGCGCCCGAGCCTGTTGATTTTACCATTCTCCATGAGGACGACCACCTCCTGGTTCTTTCCAAGCCACCCGGACTTGTTGTTCATCCCGGCAGCGGCAACAGCAGCGGCACCCTTGTCAATGGACTGCTGCATCACTGCGCAGCCCTCTCAGAAGTAGGGGATGAATTGCGGCCCGGAATCGTTCATCGCCTGGACAAGGATACCTCCGGAGCTATGGTGGTGGCCAAAGACAGCATCACCCATCGATACCTGGTAGAGCAGTTCAAGAACCGAACCGTCAAAAAAGAATATGTCGCTCTTGTCTGCGGGCGCATGGAGCGGCCCAGCGGAAGGATCGTTGCAGCCATCGGCCGTCATTCGGTGAATCGACAGAAGATGGCTGTCCGGGAACCAAGCGGCCGCTATGCCGCCACATCCTGGCAGCTCCTTCATATATTTGAGCAGGGCTACTCACTGCTGCGGCTCAAAATTGAGACCGGTCGAACACACCAGATCAGAGTGCACATGAGTCATCTGGGCCATCCCGTTGCAGGTGACCAGCTTTATGGCCGCAATAGTGGAAAGGTGACATGTCCCCGCCAGCTGCTTCACGCTGCCACCCTGGGATTTATCCATCCTGTCAGCACCAACTTTATGAGCTTTAAGGCCCCGTTGTGGGCCGATTTTTCAGCGGCTCTGCTCCGGCTTGATCCCGGTCTTGACAGACTGGTCGGTGAACTACGATGAATATAGGTGTTACCGGAGTCATGGGTGGCGGAAAGAGCAGGGTCGCCCACAGGCTAGGCCACCTTCTTGACGCCCATCTGCTCAATGTTGACCTGGTCTGTCGTGATCTTCTGCAAAAAGGAGCGCCCGGCTGGCAGGGCATGAAAAACCTCTGGGCAGACCGCTTTTTTGATCAAAGAGGTGAGGTTGACAGGTCCAGGCTGCGCAGTCAGATATTTGCAGACCCGCACCTGCGCAGTTCCCTGGAGTCGATCCTTCACCCTTTGACAAGGCAGGCTGTTTTTGATGCATTCCGTCGCTGTAAAGAAGCAGGAATTTTTCTGATCGTTGAGGTGCCGCTTCTTTTTGAAGTTGGCTGGCAGGATGATTTCGATCGGGTTGTGGTGGTTTATGCCGATCCGCTGACCGCTGTTTCCAGGATCGTGAAACGAGACGGTGTTGACTGCCAGGCTGCCAGCAGGTCACTGGAGAGTCAGATGCCTGGTGCGCAAAAAGCGTTGCAGGGTGACTGGACCATTAATAATTCAGGACATTATGCCGATACTATTCTGCAGCTGAATCACCTGGTACAACTCATCAGGAAAGAACTCAAGCGGTCGTCGTCTTAAGAAAGGGTAAACCCTGTTTGAAAAACCTTGACAGGGGTATGGGAAGACCTTACTATAATTTCAATTAAAGACAACGTCCCGCCTGAACGAACCGTGACGGTTCGCCAGTATACCAGCTTCAGCCTAGGCAATCTTCTCGTAAAATAGATTGCACAAATTCCAAAAATACATAACGAACCCACAGTTAAATTTACACTCCGTAAACCGGTCATTGCCCAATATTCGGAGAGTATGAAATTATCGAATCAGCCACTCCTGTTATTTTTATAAATGACGGTTTTTTTCTGTCATTTCCAACGACCTGCAGACCTGCTTGGGGCTGCCGAAGAGGGTGTGGCAACCAACTACTGATAAAAACTCTGACTAACAAACGTATTTTATCCCAGGCGGTACTGTATTGGGGCCAAATCGGGGCACTGTAGGGTGCCTTGAAAAATTAGTATTTAAGGTCAAAGTTTTTGCCACGGCTAGAGAGCCTGGAACAACGGTAAATTGTCTGGCCGGTCGGTATAGAATTTCAAAAACTAATAGAAATATCCTATTCATTCTTGATTTGGTTCAAGGATGAGTGACTTAAATAACTCCACCTGTATAAAGCCATCCAAAAGGAGAAGAGCACTTGATGAACGTGGCGGAACTCAAACTGAAAAAAATTGGTGATCTGGTCAAGCTTGGCCGCAAGCTGAAGGTTGAAGGGGTCAGCACCATGCGTAAGCAGGAGTTGATCTTTGCCATTCTCAAGGCTCAGGGAGACGAGAAGGATCAGCTGCGTGGCAGTGGGGTGCTTGAAATATTACCGGACGGTTTCGGATTCCTCAGGGCTCCTGACTATAATTATCTGCCGGGACCTGACGATATCTATGTTTCCCCTTCACAGATCAGGAGGTTGAACCTGCGGACCGGTGACACCATTGAAGGGCTGGTTCGTTCTCCCAAGGAGGGAGAGCGTTACTTTGCCCTCCTCAAAGTTGAGAGCGTCAACTTTGATTCGCCGGAGGCGGCAAAGACCAAGACCGTATTTGCCAATCTCACACCGCTCCATCCGGAAGAGAAGCTCCATCTTGAGTGGCAGCCGGATAATTTTTCCATGCGGCTCATCGATATGATGGCCCCCATAGGCAAAGGACAGCGGGGACTGATCGTCGCACCGCCCCGAACCGGTAAGACTGTCCTTATTCAAAAGATTGCCAACTCCATTGTCCGCAATCACAAGGATGTTTACCTGATTGTCCTCCTCATCGATGAGCGGCCCGAAGAGGTCACTGAGATGCAGCGGTCGGTTAAGACTGCAGAAGTGGTCAGCTCCACATTTGATGAACCGCCGCAGAGACATATCCAGGTGGCGGAGATGGTAATTGAAAAGGCTCGTCGCCTGGTCGAGCATAAAAAAGACGTTGTCATCCTGCTTGATTCAATCACCCGTTTGGCCAGAGCCTACAATACCGTGACTCCTGCCAGCGGCAAGATCCTTTCAGGTGGTGTTGAGGCCAATGCCCTTCATCGTCCCAAACGATTTTTCGGTGCCGCCAGAAATATCGAGGAAGGCGGCAGCCTGACGATCATCGCTTCGGCACTCATTGAAACCGGAAGCCGGATGGACGAAGTTATTTTCGAGGAATTTAAGGGGACCGGTAACATGGAGGTCATTCTTGACCGCAAGATGTCCGACAGGCGGATTTTCCCTGCCATTGACATCAGGCGCTCCGGAACCAGGAAAGAGGACCTGCTCCTCGAGCCCGAGTGTCTCAACCGGGTCTGGATTCTGCGCAAGCTCCTCTCCTCCATGAATCCGGCCGACGGCATGGAGTTTCTCGTTGACAAGATGAAGCACCATAAGACGAATAAAGATTTTATAGACTCCATGAACAGCTAGCCTGAATATTTCACGAGCAGCCGCCAATATCGACCCGTGAAATATCCAGGCAGGAAACACCTTTTGTGTGAACGCCCATCTAATTTGGCTGTATCGTTCGGGGCTTGATTATTTTTGTTGAAATTCTGGTCCTGTTCAGTATATTTACGTGTTTTACTCTTATGGAAATAAGGCCTCTTGGTTTGGCCAATGGATAAATTGTTTGTAAGGAATTGATATTATGAAAAAAGATATACACCCCGAATATCATGTGATCAATGCTGTCTGTGCCTGCGGCAATGAAGTTGAAGTCGGCTCTGTCGATACGGAAATGAAGGTTGAGATCTGTTCCGCCTGCCATCCCTTTTTTACCGGAAAGCAGAAGCTGGTCGATACTGCCGGCCGTATTGAAAAATTCAAAAAGCGCTACGCCAAACACTTTGCCGACAAAGGTGCCTGATTGGCAATACCTTTTTCTTAGTTGTTTTTCTTTTTTGGAGTCCACAGCGATGAGTGTTCATTCCTGTGGACTTTTTGTTTGTACTCCCCCTGTACCCTCATCTGCCAGGCCGAACTGAATCTGGTATCTGTCAGGAAATTGGTTACGGAAATCCGTCAGCCTGGCGGGCCTTGTTTTTTCCGGCCGTCTGAGAGCTGTCTAGTCGAGCCGCAGTTCAAGTCATCTTAGAGTTCACCATGTTTGATAAATTTCATGACATAGAAGAGAAACTTTCTCACCTGGAAGGCAAGCTGTCTGATCCGTCTCTGATCAGTGATCAGAATGCTTATCAGAAAGTTGCCAGGGAGCATGCTCACCTCACCAAGCTCAATGAACTCAACAGTGGCTACAGGCAGGCCCAGGCTGATTTGATCGAGAACAAAGAGCTGCTCCAGGAGGATGACGAGGAACTTCGTGAGCTGGCCAAGGCCGAGATCGAGGAACTGAAGGAACGGATTGTCCAACTTGAGGAAGAGATCAAGATTCTCCTCCTGCCCAAGGATCCAAATGATGAGAAGAATACCTTCCTGGAAATCAGGGCCGGCACCGGCGGCGATGAGGCGGCTCTTTTTGTCGGTGATCTGTTTCGTATGTACTCCCGTTTTGCTGAAAGCCAGGGTTGGAAAATTGAAATTATGGATTCCAGTCCCCTTGGAATTGGTGGTTTCAAAGAAATTGTCGCCCTTATCAGTGGAGAAATGGTCTACTCAAAACTCAAGTATGAGAGCGGAGTTCATCGCGTCCAGCGTGTGCCTGAGACCGAAACCCAGGGTCGTATTCATACCTCGGCGGTCACTGTCGCAATCCTGCCTGAGGCTGACGAGGTCGAAGTTAATATCAACATGAATGAGCTTAAATTTGATGTTTTTCGTTCCTCAGGTCCCGGCGGTCAGTCGGTGAACACAACTGACTCGGCAGTACGGATCACACATCTGCCCACAGGGCTTGTGGTTATCTGCCAGGATGAAAAATCTCAGCACAAGAACAAGGCCAAGGCCTTGACTGTTTTACGTGCCAGACTGCTTGACAAGGTCGAACAGGAACATCACGACAAGATCTCCCAAGATCGAAAAAGTCAGGTTGGCTCTGGTGACCGCAGTGAGAGGATCAGGACCTATAATTTCCCCCAGGGCCGCCTCACCGATCACCGAATCAACCTCACTCTCTATAAGCTGGATAACATAATGGCCGGAAAGCTTGAAGATGTGATTTTTCCACTCATTGCCCACGATCAGGCCGAGCAGTTGAACGCTATCCAGTAAGAATTGATTTGGTTTTTCAGAATCGATGAGCAAAACTATCCTCAGTTTGCTCGACCAGGGCAGTGAAACTCTCAAAGACGCCGGGGTCGAACAGCCCCGTAACGAGGCGCTGCTTCTCCTCGGACATTGTCTTGAAAAGAGCCGCACCGAGCTTTTTCTTGGTGGCAGCGAACTGGTTTCAGAGCAGGTATGTCGCCATTATTTTGATTTTGTCGCGAGGCGGGCATCTCGAGAGCCCTTTGCCTACATTACCGGCCGGCGTGAGTTCTGGTCACTGGATTTTGGCGTTTGTCCGTCGGTCCTCATCCCGCGTCCGGAAACGGAATTCCTCCTGGAAAAACTCCTGGCCGAAACCCGAGGCAGCGATATCGGCAGCGGGCTGGTTCTTGACCTGTGCTGCGGCAGCGGAGTGATTGCGGTTGTACTGGCGCGCGAGCTTGGCGTTAATGTCATCGCTTCCGATTGCTCTCCTGCGGCTTTGACAATCGCCCGTCAAAACAGTGTTAACCATTTGGGCAGGGGAAAGGTTGAGCTTGTATGCGGAGATCTGCTCGATTTTATGTTACCCCGTGAGCAGTTCTCTCTGATTGTCTCCAATCCGCCATATGTAAAAAGCAGTGAGGTTGATTTTGAGCTGCAGCCTGAGGTGGCGGAGTATGAGCCTCGCCTGGCTCTTGATGGTGGTGCTGATGGACTGGATCTGATAAAAATGATCTGCGCTCAACTGCCGCAAATGTTGCAGCCGCAGGGACATTTTTTTATGGAAATCGGTGCCGATCAGGGGAGTGCGGTCTCTGATCTGCTCATGGAATGCAGGATAAACGGTGAAAAACAGTTTGATCTGGTCCGAATCTACCGGGACTATTCCGGCCGTGAGCGGGTTGCCCATGCAGTGAAAATTAGTTGAACGGTTGGTGAGAGCTTTTGCGACACTACTTTGAGAACAGGGTGAGAATAAATGGATAAACTGGTTATAGAAGGCGGTGTGCCCCTGCATGGTGAGGTTAAAATCAGCGGTGCAAAGAATGCTGCCCTGCCCCTTATTGCGGCAACACTTCTCGCCTCGGGTGTCCATACCCTGCGCAATGTTCCGAATCTGCGGGATACCCGCACTATACTCAGACTTCTTGAAAGCCTGGGGGTGAGTTGGAAGGGAGAGGGTGACACTTTACTGATTGACACCACTCAGCTGGCCTACTCTGAGGCTTCTTACGAACTCGTTAAGACCATGCGTGCTTCGGTACTGGTCCTGGGGCCTTTGCTGGCTAGACTGGGGCGTGCCAAGGTCTCGATGCCAGGCGGTTGTGCCATCGGAGCCAGACCAATCAATTTTCATATTTCCGGTTTTGAAACACTAGGCGTCCAGTGCCGCCTTGAAGGCGGATATGTGGATGCGGAAATCGACGGCCGGATGACAGGCGGTCATATCTACTTTGATATCCCTTCGGTGACCGGTACTGAAAATATCCTCATGGCTGCAACTCTTGCAAAAGGTACAACAGTAATTAAAAATAGTGCCAGGGAGCCGGAGATCGGCAACCTGATCGATATGCTAACTGGTATGGGCGCCCAGATAGAAGGCAGGGGTAGCGATAAGCTGATTGTGCACGGGGTGGAGAGACTCCACGCCGCGGAAAGCGAAATTATCCCTGACCGGATCGAGGCGGGCACCTATCTCATTGCCGTTGCGGCAACCGGCGGTGAAGGAGTGATCACTCATTGCCGCCCTGACCATCTTCCCTCACTGCTCGAGAAGCTGCGTGCTGTCGGCCTTGAGATTCGTGAGGAGGAGAACCGGGTGTTTATCAGGGCTGATCAGGGGATCCCCCTGATCAGTACCGGTATCACCACCCGCCCCTATCCGGCCTATCCAACGGATCTGCAGGCCCAGTTCATGGCGCTGATGACCATGGCAAGTGGGGTTTCCATCATCAACGAGACCATCTTCGAGAACCGTTTCATGCACGTGGCCGAGCTGCATCGGATGGGGGCGGATATCGTTGTCGACGGTCATACCGCCGTGGTCAAAGGGCTGGGAAGAAACGGTCTCAAGGGTGCTCCGGTGATGGCCACCGATCTACGGGCCAGTTCCTCACTGGTGATTGCCGGCCTGGCGGCAACGGGCAGAACCGATATTTCCCGGATCTATCATCTGGAGCGGGGCTATGAGAATCTGGTGGAAAAACTGACCGGACTCGGAGCCACGGTCTGGAAGGAACGGGAGTAGAGTTCTCTTATTTCCCCTCATTTACGGGAGGGGGATACGGACGGTAAACAGCGCACCACCGAGGTGCGATTGACCGACTTCAATGGTACCGTTGTGTTCTTCTACGATCTGTTTCACAACGGTGAGCCCCAGTCCGGTTCCGTCCACTCTTTTGGTGAAAAAGGGTTCGAAAATCTTTTCCTCCAGACCCTGCTCGATTCCCGGTCCATTGTCCCCCACCCGAATTTCAATCGCTGCGCCATTTTCATGGCTTACCTCCCGGGCCACTATCTCCATCTTCGGATCATCTCCTGGACAGAGGGCAAGGCCGTTGTGCAGCAGGTGGTTGAAGATTGTGAAGAGTTGGTTCTGATCGGCCCAGATATCGCATTCTTTATCAATTTTGACTTCAAAAACACCATGTTTGGGCCAACTCGGGTCAACACGGCCAACCTCAATAACTTCATCGAGACATCGTTTGAGGGAGAACCATTCCCGCTGGGCACTTTCCGGCCGGGCAAATTTGAGAAAATCATCAATGGTTGTCGACAGCCGATTGGACTCTCGGAGGATGATCTCCACCAGGGCAATATTGTTACGCAGCTGCGGTGAGGGGGTGACGGCAATTTCGTTGGCCAGGACCTGGGCCGAGCCGGAAATGGCGGTCAGAGGATTGCGGAAATCATGGGCAATACCTGCCGACATGCGGCCGATGGCAGCCAGCTTTTCGGCCTGGCGCATCTGTTTTTCCAGGCGTTCCACTTCACTGATATCCTGCACTGTGATGACCTTGCAATCCTTGCAGTCACCAATGTGCTGCAGCCGGGCATGGGAGTAGCCGGCACGGATGATTTCACCGTCGCGCCGGACCAGGTCGGCTGAAAACCGGCTGCCCTTGCTCGTAAGATCCAGGGCTGGAAACAGCTCTGCCAGGCCTCTGTTGTTAAGTTCCTCCAAGGGGTAGCCGGTTATTCTGGCGATGGCATTATTGGCCGAGGTGATCACGTTTTTATCATCGATGGTGAGTATGCCCGTGGCGATATCGTCAAAGATCTGTTTGTAGAGAAGGGAGAGGTTGTCCAGGCTTTGGACGGTATCAGACAGGGCTTTTTCCGTCCGCAGCAGCCTGGTGGCAAAGATGGCGCTGAGCACAGCGGCGAGAAAAAAACTTAAGCCCCGCACCGCAAAAATGTTGATTGCCGACTTGGTAGAGATTTCCGGCAGTTCAGGTGGTACATCAAGAAAAGAGGGGGATAAGTTGTAGTATTGCAGGCCAAGGATCAGGCCCAGCTGCAGAGAGGCGGCGGCAGCAGCGAGTAACCCTCCCTTGCGGGGTAGAATCAACCCTCCGGCAATAACAGGGAAGAAGTAAAGAGAGGTGAAGATAGAGTCTGAGCAGCCGGTGAAATAGACCAGCAGGGAAACAAAAAGCGTATCGAGCAGGTTCTGCCTGAAGCCGAACTGGCGCAGGTCGATTTTATCACCAAGAAGCAGGTAGATAGCGCAGCCGATTGTGATGATATAGATAACGATGATGAAGATGAGCAGCAGGTTGACGGGAGGAATAACCGCATCCAGCTGGCCCTGCTGGAGAAAGGCGGTGAGACCGAGCAGCAGGGAGTAGAGGATCACCCGCAGCAGCAGCATCCAGAGGAGCTGATAGGTCAGGGCCCCCTCAATCTCAGTCAGCGGCCGGGCCGGTTTGTTGAAATCTTTGACATCCATTGGCAGCTAACCGATATCGTATTTTTTGACCTTGTAGCGAAACGAGCGGAAGCTGATTTTGAGCAGTTCGGCGGCACGCATCTTTGAATTGTTGCTTTTTTTGAGGGCGTGACTGATCAGTCTTTTTTCAAGATCGACCATCACATCTTCAAGTCCCCGGTCAAAGAGCTCCTCTTCATCGGCGGCGGCTTGAAACAATGGCGGGGTTCCATTCTGGGCCGGGCGGTCCAGGCGCATGGTGGACAGGGTGAGGCTGTCAGGCAGAATGATATTGGACGACTCAAGGGCAACGCCCCGCTCGACAATATTTTCAAGTTCCCGGACGTTGCCTGGAAAGTCATAGTTCATCAGTACCTCCATGGCATAAGAAGACATTTCCTGAATCTCCTTGTTCAGCAGGGTGGAGTATTTTTTCAGGAAGTGATTCACCAGGAGAGGCACATCCCCCTTGCGTTCACGAAGGGGCGGTACACGGATGGGGACCACGGCCAGCCGGTAAAAAAGATCCTCGCGAAAGCGTCCGGCAACGATTTCGTCTTCAAGGATTCGATTGGTCGCGGCAATGATGCGGACATTGATGTTTTCAACCTTGACCCCTCCCACCGGTTTGATCTCCCGTTCCTGGAGGACACGCAGCAGCTTGGTCTGAATAATGGGGGTCAGTTCACCGATTTCGTCAAGAAAGGCGGTGCCGTTATCCGCCTGCTGGAAGAGTCCGGCCTTGTCGCTGATTGCGCCGGTGAACGATCCCTTGACATGGCCGAAGAGTTCGCTCTCCATGAGGTCTTCGGGAATGGCGCTGCAGGTGATGGGAACGAAATTGTGACCGGCGACCTGGGAGTGGTCGTGGATTGCCTTGGCCACCAGTTCTTTACCTGTTCCGGATTCACCATAGATCAGGACATTGGCCTGGGAGGGGGCAATTCTCCGGATCATGTCAAATATTTTGACCATCTCCCGGCTTCCACCGATGATACTGGGGAACAGGTCGCTGTGGGATGGGGTATCGTCTTCAACCCGATCCTCCTTTTTGGACACCGCAGAGCTGATAACCGACTTGATCTCGTCAACGTTAAAGGGTTTGGAGATGTAATCGTAGGCACCGTTCTTCATGGCAAAGACCGCGTCGTCCGGGGAGGCAAAGGCGGTGATCATGATGACCGGGACATCTTTGTCTGAGGTTTTGATGGCCTCGAGCAGCTCGAGGCCGCCGAGACCCGGCATGCGAATGTCTGAGATCACCAGATCGTAGCTGTCTTCTTCAAGGCAGACAAGGGCCTTGTTGCCGTCGGCAGCGGTTACCACCCGGTAGCCTTCTTTCTCGAGGAGGATTTTAAGAAAATCCCGCATGGACTGTTCATCGTCGACAACAAGGATGGAAAACATGGCGTAATGAAAAATAGTGTAGGGGAAATAGAGATTCGAACTCTTCAGTAGTTTCTATCCTGATTAATAAGATCAGTATATAATTTACCGTATCTGATACAAATATTCCAATTGAGATTTCTTTTTTTCCGGCTTGTCGGAATACGTTCAAACTTCTATAATGAAAAATGATCAATATGATCGAAAATGATCAGCTAAAGAGGACGTAACTATTCAGAGCACCTCAACTTCGCCCATTCTTATCCTCTCGAGTAACACAAGTACGCTTCGAGGATCAGAATGAACGAATTTAAGGCACTCTAAACAGTTACATTCTGTGCTTTCTTATATTTCTTGCTTTTACGCTGAATAATTATAAGAGGACAATGAAATGAATTCGTTTTTTAACATGATAAAAAAACATCCCTACCTTTCCGGCGGCGGCCTGTTTGTTTTTCTGGTCATGACGGTTCGGGTTCAGGGCGACATTGCAACGCTTGTGGAGCGGACGCTTGTGAACCTGACGTCTGCCATTTTCCTGATCTGGATCATTCTTTACGGTGTTCTTTACATGACCGGCTCCCTTTCACCGGGTGACAAGCCGAGGATCGATTTTAAACGTATCGGTGGCAGCCTGATAAAAGGGCAGTCAGACGAGGATGAGCACTAGGAATCAGGGCTCTGTCGAAGAGGTGAAATTTTCCAACAGGTCCATGGCTCGACTCAAGGCAGCCTCAAGAATCAGATGACGGCAAGGACTCACCGCCGGTATTAACCAGAGCTTTTTTCCTGGTGGGGGAAAGTTTTTTGATCTGTGCCTCCCTTTTGGCAGCCGATGAACGGTCCGGATGGTTTTCGTAAAAGACAAGGGTAACCGGCCGTCTGGAACGGGTATATTTGGCACCCTTACTGCCACTGTTGTGCTCTGCGATACGCTGTTCAAGATCGATGGCGATGCCGGTGTAGAGGCTTTTATCCCTGCAGCGCACGATGTAGACAAACCACTCCCTCTGCTTGCTTGAAAAACTCATTTTTTACGGGGACCCGGCTCTTTCCGGAAACCGTCCATGAGATGACCGAGGCCCAGCAGGGGATGGGAAAAAATCATCTTCGGACCGATGATCCGCATCACTTCCTGGATTCTTTCTCTCATGGCCGGTTGATAGCAGTGAATCGGGCATTTACCGCAGGTGGTTTTGTTTTCCTGAAAGGGACAGCCGGCCAGCCTCGCCATGGCATACTGGAGTAATTCCTCACAGTCTCCGCAAAGCTCACCGCTACTGGTATGGCTAATATCACAGTACTTCCTGATCATCACCTCCACGGTTTTGGCTTCCCGTTTCATACGGCCGGAGGAAAACTGAGGTTTTTGCTGTACCATGGCTATTATTGACTCTTCCCGGCTTTGCCCGAAATGAAAAAAATAAATCAGCAGACTAATATGGATCAATTATTTTTCACTGCTGCATCGACACTCTCCCACTATAATCTGTCTTGACATGAACCATCACTAAAAAAGGAAATTCCATGGAAAGAACAAAATTCTCCCTGTCCGAAAAACCTCTCGAAGCCTATGATGGAGATCTGCTTGTTTACTGTGTCTATCAGCCGAAAAAGGGACGTCTGCGCTGTGAACATAAAGCTGTATCAATGCTTATTAACCGTAGTCGGGCAGGGGAAGAGTTTAAAGGAAAGGAAGGTGAGCAGTTGCTTATCTATCCCGCCATGATGACCGGTAAAGTGGCTCTCGGTGCCCGTCGTCTGCTGATCATCGGTTTGGGAAAAAAGGAAAAAGAGTCTGATCGGAACCTGCGACGGGAGAGTTGGCGAAAAGTGGGCGGTCTTGCTGCAAAGGCTGCGGCAAAGCTCAAAGCCGCGGACCTTGCGGTCCAGGTTGGCAACGATCCGAAACTCAGCGGCCGGGAGCTCACCGAGTGTCTGACAGAGGGCATTCTCCTCGGTGATTATCGCTTTCTCAAATATAAAAAGATGTCCAAAAAAGATAAGCCTTTTGGTGGTATCGAAACAGTCAGGTTTATCTGTTCAAAGGTGACAACCAGTTTGCGAAAGGGGCTGAAGAGTGGTGAAAACGGTGCCCAGGCGGCCTGTACGGCTCGAAACATGGCCAATGAGCCGGGAAATGGCTGGACTGCAGCCGATTTTGCGGCCCACGGTCGTAAACTGGCAAAAAGAACCGGCCTCAAATGTCGCGTTCTCAACCGGTCCGATATGGTCCGTTTGGGAATGGGCGGGATTCTTGCTGTGAATCAGGGGTCTGAGGAGCCGCCGAAACTCGTCATCTTAGAGTATCGGCCGTCTAAAAAAGCGGAGACCCTGCTTTTTGTCGGCAAGGGGCTCACCTTTGATTCGGGCGGCGTCAGCCTCAAACCTGCCGCAGGTATGGAGGACATGAAGTATGATATGTGCGGCGGGGCGGCAGCCCTTTCGGTTATGGAGGCGGTGGCCGCAGAAAAACCGGGGGTGGGAGTGGTGGCGATTATTCCGGCAACGGATAATATGGGCGGCAGGGCTGCGGTCAAACCCGGTGACATCATCAGCCATTACAACAAGCTCACTTCAGAGGTGATCAACACCGATGCCGAAGGACGCCTTATCCTGGCCGATGCCCTTGCCTACGGGATTAAACGTTTTAAGCCAAGTTGTGTTGTGGACCTGGCAACACTCACCGGTGCGGTGATCATCGGACTCGGTCATCACCACAGCGGCCTGTTGAGCAATAATCAGGTACTGGTCGAGAGGCTGATCAAGGCCGGTAAGCGGTGCGGCGAACCTCTCTGGCAGCTGCCGCTGGGGCCTGACTACTCTAAACAGCTGGAGTCCAGGGTGGCGGATGTGAAAAACACCGGCGGTCGGGCTGCGGGCACCATCACCGCAGCCTGCTACCTGGAAAAATTTGTCGGCGATACTCCCTGGGCCCACCTGGATATCGCAGGTACTGCCTGGAATTTCACGGATAAATCATATGTGCCTAAAGGCCCCTCCGGCACCGGTGTGCGAACCCTGCTTGAGCTTGTACGTGGCTGGAAGAAGGGTGGATTATAACACCTTGTGGCCGCCTTATACTGAAAAGTACTTTGCCTCCGGATGGTGAACAACAACGGCTGAAACCGATTGCTCCGGGGTCATTTCACAGGACGAGGTGAGCGAGACGCCGATTTTTTCACCCTCGAGGAGTTCAAAAAGCGGCCGCTGCAGCTCAAGATCCGGACAGGCGGAGTAACCGAAACTGTAACGTTGGCCGAATTCACCAATGCCCAAGTCATCCGCCATTTTATTGTGGACATGATGGGCCAGGGCCTCTGCCGCCTCCACAGAAAAACCGTGGAGGAGCAGGTAGTCGTGATAACGGTTTTCATCGTAGAGTTTATGGGCCGTTTCACCGATTTTTTCGCCCAGGGTGATGAGAAACATGCCGATCAGGTCCTGCTTTGAGTCATTGCGGAAATAGTCGCTGATGGAGAGATGGGGGGCGTGTTTCTGTCTTGGAAAATCAAAGCCGAATTCCCGCCCTTCATGGTTGATCAGCAGTCTGTCGTCCTGCCGCCGGCAGTCGAACCAACCGTAGCGTACCCGGGGGGTGAGCAGTCCATCTGTATGGATTTTTTCAACAATGGCGTCATATTCAGGTTCAACCTGACTGCGCAGCAGCTGTTCATACTCGTCATCGGACATCTTTTTCTTCTTGTATCCCCAGCGTCCGCGAAAAAGAACCTGCCTGTTGAGCAGTGGTAGAAATTCTTCACTGGAGACAGCAAGTTCGCGGGTGCCTGAAAAGGGCGGCACCGGGATGTCATCAACCAGTGAGATCTCGACACGTGTTTCCTGCACCGTGGATTTGACAGAATCCTCCCGCTGCCATTGACTGGACTGGAGGTTGCCGGCCTCAAAGGCCTGAATGGCCCGGAGCCCTGCAAAGGCATCCCGGCAGTAGACCACCTTGCCTCCATAGCCGGGAACACATTCCCGGGCAACGAATTTTTCGGTGAGGGCGGCCCCGCCGAGCAGAATCGGCAGGTGGAGCCCGGCCTTGTTGTAGATCTCCATGGACTCCTGCATGATCATCGCCGATTTAACAAGCAGTCCGGAGAGGCAGAGAACGTCAATTTGAGGGTTTTCACGTATGGTTTCAACGATGGTCTCGGCGGTGACCTTGATGCCGATATCGATGACCTTGTAGCCATTATTGGAGAGGATAATGTTGACAAGATTCTTGCCAATGTCATGAACATCTCCCTGTACTGTTGCCAGCAGGACGGTGACGGTGTCGTCATGGCCGCTTTTCTCCATGCGGGGCTCAAGGATTTCAACGCTTTTGCGCATCACCTCCGCCGACTGGAGGACAAAGGGCAAGAGCATCTCACCGCTGCCGAACAGCTCACCCACCTCGCGCATGGCCGGCACAAGCAGCTGGTTGACGATCTCAAGAGGCGTATAACTCTCAAGGAGCATGACCAGGATGTCGTCAAGATCACGCTGGTCGCCGTGCAGGATGTGCTGCTGGAGTAGCTGTTCCGGCTCCACATCGCCTTGTGTGTCTTCATCTTCTTCGATCTGGAAATCCTCGAAGTAGTTGATAAATGCCATGAGCGGTGACAGCTCACCTGTCTGTCGATTGTAGATCAAATCCAGTGCCAGTTCTCTGCCCTCTTCATCAATACGATCCAGCGGGAAGCAGTTGGCCGGGTCGATGATCACAGCGTCGAGTCCTGCCTCCACCGCCTCATGGAGAAATACCGCATTGAGTACCTTCCTCGCATTTACCGGCAACCCAAAGGAGATATTGGAAAGCCCGAGGACGGTGTGACAACGGGGCAGTTCCTCTTTGATCCGTTTGATTGCAGCAAGGGTCTGGATGGCCGCATCGACAAGCTTTTCATCACCTGAACCGATGGTAAAAGTCAGTGGGTCAAAAAAGAGATCCCCGCTGTCAAGGCCGTAGCGTTCAACGGCGGTGTCGTGTATGCGGTGGGCAATGGCAGTCTTTTTGTCTGCGTCCATGGCCATCCCCTGCTCATCAATTGTGAGGCCGGTGACACTGGCGCCATATTTCTTTGCCAGGCGGCAGATTTTGTCCAGCGCTTCACCGCCGTCCTCAAAATTGATGGAATTGATGATCGGTCGTCCGGGATAGGCCTCAAGGGCGGTCTCGATAACTTTGGGGCTGGTGGAGTCGATCATCAGCGGTGCCTTGAGCGTTTTGCCAAAGCTCTTGACCAGCGCTTTCATGTCGGCCTGCTCGTCCCTTCCTGCCCAGGCAGCACTGAGGTCAACCACATGGGCTCCGATCCGTTCCTGTTCAAGCCCCATCTGCAGGCAGCCGTCAACATCGCCTTCGAGGAGCAGTTCACGGAATTTTTTTGAGCCGGTGGGGTTGCACCTCTCACCAATGATCAGGGGGGCAATCTCCTGTCTGATATCAGTTGCCTGATAGAGACTGGCAAGGCGGCTGGGAATGGACTTGTCATGATCTTTCATGAACGAACCTCCCTTGACCTGTTGGCCAGAGCGTCTGCAAGTGCTCTGATATGGGCCGGGGAGGTCCCGCAGCAGCCGCCGATGATGGATATACCAAAACGATCGATGAAGTCGAGCATATGGTCGGCATAGCCCGAGGGGCTCAGCGGGTAGACGGTCTCGCCGTCCTGGACAATGGGCATGCCCTGGTTGGGGATGCAGGAGATACGCCTGTCCCAGTTTTCGCTGAGATAATGAATCTGCGGTTCCATGTCGACAGGGCCGGTGGCGCAGTTCAGGCCAAGGGATATTACCGGAAACGGGGCAATGGTGGCGCAGACAGCCCCGATATCGGAACCGACCAGCATGGTGCCCTGCTGCTCAAAGGTCACCGAGCTGAGAACCGGCAGGTCACGGCCCAGTTCTTCAAGCAGTTCAAAGCAGGCGACGAGCACGGTTTTGACCTGGAGCAGATCCTGGCAGGTTTCAATGATGAGGCAGTCGACACCGGCCTCGATGAGGGCACGCATCTGTTCCTTGACCGAGGCCGCAAGTGCGGCGGGTTCAATATGGCCGAGGATCGGAAGCTTGGTGGTCGGTCCAACAGAGCCGGCAACGTAGTGGTTTCGATCTGAGCGGCTGCACTCTGAAATGGCCTTGCGCGCATTCCGGACTGCGGCGTGATTGATCTCTTCGACCCTGTCTTCCAGACCGTATTCGCCAAGCACCAGGGAAGAGGCACCAAAGGTGTTTGTCTCGATGACCATGGCGCCGGCTTCCAGGAATCCGCCGTGGAGTTCAATGATGGACTGCGGGGCGGAGAGGTTGAGATATTCGTTACAGCCGTCGATTCCTTCCCAGGCATCAGCCGGAAGGTTCATCGACTGCAGGGTGGTGCCGCAGGCACCGTCAAAGATGAGCAGTTGTTCGTTTGTTATTGACATAATTGTTTGGAGACAAGTTTTGGCTTGTTTTTTCTGGAGAATTTTGAATAATTTAAATCCAATAAGTCTTTTGGGTCGACCCTTCCTGGCGATAACCCTGATCTTCCACTGTCCCTTAAGGTGGTATTCATTCCCCAGGAAGCAGGAAATTTCAATGGAATTCTGCCGGTTTTTCATTGAAAAGACAACGTCACCAGTCAGGCAACCTCTATATTAATGATTCCTTCCAGTTTGTCACCCTGTTAGAGCGGATGTGGTCAACGGATATGTCGTTTTCTGAGCCTTTATAACCAAGCCTCTTTGAAAAAGGGCATTGAGTAGTTCTATGAAACGCAAATTGATCAGAACAACAACCCGGGCACTGACCTTCTGGCTGATTGTTCTCGTTTTTTTCACCGGATTGCTGGCAAACATTGTCTATTACGCCTATTCCGGGAAAAAAGTCGGGCAGGAGGTTGATAAGAGGGCGGATGAACTCATCGAAGAGCTGGCGCTTCTTCTCTCCAAGCCCCTTGACGAATCCGACCAGGAGGGGGTTGAGGTGGTTGGTATGGCCTATTCCCGAATTCCGCTGATGGGGGAGCTGCAGATCTATGACGAAAGGGACAACATCCTCTACAGGGACGGTGGTCAGAGCGAGAAGTCGGTGAACCGGGAGCAGGTCGTTGAGAAATCAGGAACCAGGCTCGGCCGGGTGAAGATCTGTCTGGATAGTCGGCCACTGCTTACAGAGCGTCACCGGACAATGTTTATCCTCTTTTTTACCGGCCAGGTCATTATCCTGGTCCTGGCCGCAGGAACCTATCTCGTCACCAGGCTGATACTGGCCAAGCCTGTTACCGCTCTGCACCACGGTGTTTCAGAGATTACAGGCGGAAATTATGATGTTGTTCTCGACCGGACCGGATATGAGGATCTTGACCATCTGGTGCTGGCCATCAACTCCATGGCGACTGAGACCGGTCAGGTGGTTGCCGAGCTGCAGGTGACCCGTAATTTTCTCCAGAACGTTCTTGATTCCATGCCGTCGATGATTCTCTGTGTCGACATCAATGGTTTTATCACTGCCCTGAACCAGAGAGCCGAGCAGGAGATCGCTGTTTCCGGTTCATCGGTGATCGGCAGGAAGCTCAGCGATGTTTTTCCTCATCTTGGTGAAGAGTTCGATGAAATCCGCAAGTCCATTGAGGACAATGTGGCGATCTCAAAGCAGAAAGATTCCTGCCCGACGCTGGGCACTATGAAAAAATCAGAGGTCACCATTTTTCCACTGGCAACAGATGATGGCAAGCGTGCTGTAATCCGAGTCGATGATATCACCGACCGGTTGAAGATGCAGGAGATGATGGTTCAGACTGAAAAGATGATGTCTGTCGGCGGGCTGGCGGCAGGGATGGCCCATGAAATCAATAACCCTCTGGGCGGTATCCTCCAGGCCTGTCAGAATATTGAGCGGCGGCTTTCTCCTGAGCTTGCCAGAAATTCTGAGGTGGCAGACGAGTATGGGCTCACTATTGGTAAAATCCAGGAGTATTGCCAAAACCGTGAGATATTTTCCATGCTGGCGGGGATCAGGGATTCCGGAGAGCGGGCCGCTGATATTATTCAGAACATGCTGCTTTTTTCAAGGCGCTCCGAGTCAAGCCTGGAAGAGTGTCGGGTGGCCGACATCATTGAACGTGTGCTGGCACTTGCCGCCAATGATTATGACCTGAAACGAAAATATGATTTCCGCCATTACGCCATCAGCAGGAATTATGAACAGGATCTCACAGTTTACTGTGTCCGTACCGAGATCGAACAGGTGATTCTCAACTTGTTAAAAAATGCCGCCCAATCATTCAAGGTCAGGGAAAAACAGGAGGTGGAACCTTGTATCGGCATCAGCGCCGAAAAGGAAGGGGACCAGGTGGAGATCAGGGTGACGGATAACGGACCCGGTATACCCGAAGAGATCAGGAAACGAATTTTCGAACCCTTTTTTACGACTAAAGGGGTGGGGGAAGGAACAGGTCTGGGGCTGTCGGTCTCCTATTTTATCGTGGTGGACCAGCACCGCGGTAAACTTGAGGTGATCTCAAGAGTCGGTGAAGGAACAACGTTTGTCATTTCCCTGCCCCAGGAAAGAGGTTAAGAGCTTTTCCTGCCATGTAACTCCAGGAGCATTTTCACCTTTTCTCCACAGCGCCGGGAGTCGCATGAACCACCACCGATTCCCGTCTGACGTGCAACTTCCTCGTAAGTTGAGGCGCCATTTTCAATGGCCTGGATGACCTTGTACAGTTTAACCCCCTTGCAGATGCAGCCCGGTTTCAGTCGGGCTATGACTTCTTCTTCACTGGCCATGGTGCAGTAGTGAGGTGTATTTGTATGATTTGGCTGACTGTCAAACAGTAACAGTTTAGCGATTTTTCCATCATAAGATGACCATGGATCGATTATGGCCATCTGGAGTCAGGAATGCAATAAAAATATGGATTGATGGGGCTGCCACAGGTTCACCACTAATAATGCATCAGTTTGATTGAAAAAATAGACGGAGACGGTTAGATTGGAAAGAGGTGTCCTTTTCCGGGAATTTTTTTGTAATCCTTGTGGTTTCTTTTAAGAAAGAACGTTTTTTACCTGTTGAACCATAGGGTACCTTGAAAAATTGAAAGGCTGATCAAACAATCGTCGGTACGATCCGGGAGACAGAAGGTGATGAGTACAGATGCAACCCCCCATCAGGCCGGTGAACTTGACAGCCTGGCCGAGCAGTTTCTTCAGCTTGAAAACCAGCTCAACTCCAACATTCCGGTAACCCTCTGGATAAGCGACCTCCATGGTGAAGGAGAGCGGTTCAAGTCAATTCTGCGGGGACGTTTCGGCATGCTCTATCAGACCTGCCGGGAGGCGCTGCCCAACACCTTCAGCAGCGATAAAATCCAGTACCTGACCAGGATCATTCGACAGAAGCAGTACATCGAGGATCCCGATGTCCCACTTGATGCCCAGGATGTCATCTTCTGCCTGGTGGATATCCTCAAATACCGGCTGTCAAATGTTCGCCATCGCCGCGGCGATATCTACCTGCCTGAATTCAAAAACAGTATCAAACGGCTTCTTTCCGGGCTTCCGGTTCCGGACCAGATTTTTGAGGAGCCGATCTTTTCCAAGCGGTTGATCAGCCACCTGGCCCACACCATCCGACTGGTGCTGCTCGACAGGATCATTGTCCTCGGTGATATTTTCGATCGGGGCGCCCAGCCCGACAAGATTATCCGTTTTCTTTCTTCTCCCTGGTATCGGCCCATGGTTGACTATATCTTCGGCAACCATGATATCCTCTGGATGGGCGCCGCCTCGGGCAACCGCTCCCTTATTGCCGAGGCTATGCGTATCACCTGCCGTTACGATCATTTTGAACTGATGGAGCGGCTGGGATTCGACAGTTCACTGCTGGCCGGGTTTTCCACCGGCACCTACCCGGTGGAAAAGGTGACTGGCAAGTTCAAGGCAAAAACCGACAGGGGCAGGAGCATGGAAAAAGCACTTGCCGTGATCCAGTTCAAGATCGAGGAACAGACCATCCGTGATTTTCCCGAGTACGGGATGGAGTCCCGTCTGTGGCTTGATCGACTGGCCGCGCTCTTGAAGTCGGGCGACACCGGGGGGCTCAACGACATCCATTTCCCGACCATCGACCTGAACGACCCGGCTCGGTTGACCGATGATGAGAAAAAGGTGATCGATGATCTCACCCGTCAGTTTACAACCAACCGAAAACTCAAACGACTGCTGCGGTTCTTCTTTGAGCACGGTAAAACATACCATATCCACAACAATTCCCTTAACATCCACGCCCTGCTGCCATCGACCGAAGATGGTGAGTTTGAGGAGTTCCTCGGTCGCAGCGGCAGGGCGCTGCTCGATCATGTACAGGAGACAATCGACCGGGTCGGGGTCAACTATATCGCTGAGCGGGGCCAGGCCCCGGAGGATCAGGCTCTGTTTTTTTATCTCTGGTGTGGTCCCAAATCGCCGTTTTTCGGCAAACATGCGATGAAGACCTTTGAGCGTTATTTTCTTATTGATGAGGAGAGCCACGTTGAACGAACCCTCTACTGGAAGAAAAATCTTCTGACCGATGAGTTCAAGGAGAAGCTCAAGGATGAGTTTGGTATTCAACGGGTGGTGTATGGCCACACACCGGTGGATTATTCCAAGGGAAAGCAGATGGCATCTGCCGATGGTGTGGCGATCAATGTTGACGGCGGTTTTGCCGCGGCCTACTACAACCGTGGTCACGCCCTGGTGCACACCCCACACCAGGTGTTCGGCATCATCCTGCCTACCCCGAAGGAGATGAGAGAGGCTGCCTCAAAACATGAGACGGTTCCCCTCGATATCGAGTTGATTGACGAGTTCCGCCAGCCCATGAAGGTCAAAGATACGGTCAAGGGAGTCTCATTGAAAGAGGAAGGCGACCGGATCATGGCCAGGATTAGACAAATCGGAGAAAAAATTTAGGGCGGGAGCGGGTGGCGTTCCGAGCAAACCGCATGAGCCGACCGGTGGATTATGAAGATAAATTATGGAATGGAAATTGTCAGGGCGACTGAGATTGCCGCCCTGACAGCAGCCCGCGACCAGGGATTGGGCAAACATGACGTCATTCTCAACGAGGCAAGAAGGGCCGTCAGCAAGACCCTGGAACGGATGGTAATCAACGGCCGGGTAATCAACGATCGATTCAGCGGCCGCAGCGAGATCTTTCAACTGCCGAAGAGTGTCGGTCAGGGCGGCCCGGATATGGACCTGATGATTGTCGCCCTTGAGGCCCATCACGCTGCAGCGGATGGTCTCAATAATGCCACCTCATATATTGTCCTGACTGAAGACGGATATATCAGGCCAATGCCCAACCTGCGGATGTTCAAGATGGTGGTGGGTGGTACGGTGGGAGAGGTGATTGATATCAACCAGTCGCCCACCATCAATGTCAAACGGGTTGCCCGGGTCCTGAAGAAATATACCGAGAATATCACTGTCTGCATCCTCAACCGGGAGCATCACCGTGAGTTGATCCGGGAGGTTCGAAGTTGCGGAGCAAGGATCAAGCTCATTGAGGAGGGGGAGGTCTCCGGTTGTCTTGCCGCCATTACCGGAGAAAGGGCGGATATCTACATGGGCTACGGCTATGCCCCCGAGGGAACAGTGGTCGCTGCCGCAATCCGTTGCCTGGGCGGCTATATGGAGGCGGTGATTGACTGCCGGGATGAGGAGGAGCGGCAGGAGGCTATTCATTATCACATCAGTGACTGCAACAAGATATTTCGGGTGGAGGATCTCATCGACTCCCGCAAGATTTCAATTGCAGCCACCGGTATCACCGACGGCGAGTTCCTGCAAGGGGTTCGTTTCACCTCAAACGGCGCCGTGACCCACTCGTTTGTGGCTCGCAGTGAAACCAGAACCTATCGGACGCTGACGACACGGCACTTCTTTGATCACAACCCCGTCTTCTAAAAAAGTTGTATATTGGCCCAATATACAACTTTTTTAGCTAATTGGAAAAGCGGGCCGGTGCAACTCTGCGGGTGGACTGCTACTTCCCTGATTTTACCGGCAGGGCCCTGCGGTTCATGCCCTTGCCGCGGAAGAATTTTCTCGTGTTGCCGTAGTTGAAGCCGTAAACCACCGCGTTTTTATTGGGTGACTTGCGTGAACTCCATACCCAGGGGGCGCTGACTTTGATCAGGTCCGTTGCCAGATCCACCGTGTATTTGTCTTCTTCACCCTTGCTGCTTTTTGAGGCGCCGTACAGGGTGGCCAGTTCTTCTGGAGTGGGCATTCGCCACTCGCCTTCTTTTTCCGCAGAGTATTTCTGGCAGTAGTGCAGTGCCGCAAGCCAGGTGATATTGGCGCCGTTATCCGAGGCGGCCCAGGTGAGGCCGGTTCTGGAGTCTTTGATCGTGCCGTCGGCCAGCTGGCTGAAACGGTTGTCAGCCCCGGTTGCGCTCAGGGGGAGCAGCATCAGGCTGATGAGAAAAAGCAGGAAGGAAAGGTGCTGTCTTTGAGTTGAGTTTTTCATTGAGGATCTCCATGTATGGAGGTTTAGAGAGTCACGGTTCATTGAGGAAAGCTCAGCCATGAAGGCCAAGATATGAACCTGCTCCCATCATGATCCCGCCGGCGACCCGGTTGATTCCCTTGATTCCCCGGCGAGACGAGAGGATACGGCGTGCCGTTGAGGTGGCAAAGGCGATGAGCATCAGACCTGCCATCAGGCCGACCAGGGTGATTAGCGAAGCGAGAACAATGTCGAGTCGGGTCAGTGCCTCAAGGTCCATGATTGACGGGAGAAAGGCGATGTAAAAGATAATAACCTTGGGGTTGGAGGCGGAGATGAGGAAACCCTGAAGCAGTCCCTGGGCACATGTATGAGCGGAGTTTGCGGCCTGGCTCTCCGGGGCGTCAGAACTGTTCCACATCTGGTAACCGAGATAAAGCAGGTAAAAGGCGCCGCAGAAACGAATGACTGTGAACAGACCGGACCACTGTTCGGCAATAACCGCAAGCCCGAGGCAGGCAAGTATCAGGTAGATGACGTCACTGACGGCCATGCCGAGAGCGAGGCTGAAGCATGACCAGCCGCCGGAAGCCAGTGCTCGTCCAAGCAGGGCAAAGACTCCGGGGCCCGGCGTGATGGCAAAGATAAAGACGATTACCAGCAGTGAAAGTCCACTTTCCAGAGACATGAGCAGTTGATTGAAGATATGAAAGAAGTGGTTGTTGGTCAATTGGAGAGAGGTGAGCGGATACCCTGCTTCTTTTTCAGGCAACTCTTTGAGGGCTGGGAGCCACGCCTGCGGATATGAGCTGTCTCCTTGTCTCCATTAACCTTTATCTATTGTAACTGTTCAGCGTAAAGCCGGGTGCGTCCCTCAGCAGGGAGCTGTAACTGTTCAGCAGGGCCCGCAGTGTGGTCAAGCAGGCTGACCAAGCGTACTTGTGCTACTCGAGGAGGCCTGATCGGCCACAATGTGGGTGCTGCTAAATAGTTATATCTATTCAACAGCTCGTATGAGTGCAAGTCTTATTCTGTTTATAAAAGAAGCAGCAAAGAGGTGTGGTCTCCATTGACATGATATGAAAAATCGTTACAATAAATGGTAATTAATACGGTTCAGGGGACCATTTGGGTCGTCTTGCCACTTTGAATAAAAAATTAAAAAGAGGTGATTGTCATGCAGAAATGGGAATGCCCGTGCGGCTATGTTTATGATCCGGAAGAAGGGGACTATGAAAACGGTGTTGAGCCGGGAACTGCCTGGGAAGATGTTCCGGCTGACTGGGTCTGCCCCAAGTGCGGTGCCGAAAAAGAGGATTTCTGGGAGGCTGATTAATCTTTTAGGATAACTTGTAAACAACTTCCTCCCTTGCCGCTGACAACGGCGGCAAGGGAGGTCTGTCACTTCTTCAACCCCCTTAACCTTTCCCGGTCAAAGGGGTCTGCAAATCTGTCATCACTGATTACTGCTCGTTCTGGCACTCGGGACAGAGGCCTTTGAATTCAATCGAGTGACTCTCCACCTGAAAATGGGTTGCATCTGCAACCGGCTGCTGAATTTCATCAAAAACCGGCATGTTGACATTTTCCAGTCTGTCGCATTTTGGACAGCGGATATGATAATGGGGCTTCATGTCCGGGTCAAAGCGGTTCTGGTTGGCTCCATTGGCCAGCTTGTTGATCATGCCGCTGTCCGCCATGAGCTCAAGGTTGCGGTAGACTGTACCGAGGCCGATCCGTGGCAGACGCCTGCGGACCATGTCGTAGACATCGTTGGCAGAGGGGTGGTGAACCTTACATTTGTCCAGCTCTTCGAGAATGACGCGGCGTTGCTTGGTGACTCGAATAAATGTTTCGCTGTGTTCCATTTTTTTCTCCTTGTACTTTTAACTGGTTGAAAGCTTTATAAAAGGTAATGAAATCCATTACTGTCCTTTTTGAGAATGACGACTGATAATATTACAGTAATTAGTAAAATAGCAAATTAAAGGTTCTTTGAGGATCCATAAGAGATTTTTATGGATGGCCGTTGTTGGTGTTTGTCGTTGATATATCGAGTAAAAGTTGATTTTTATCTGGCCGGTTTTTTTCCGGAAGACTACGCTGCTGGACTTGGAGGGCGGCTGATTTGGCAAGGTGAAGGGTAAAAAAGGTAATTAAAAGGAACTGGAGATTGAAAAGAACAAACAGAGAAATATGGGGGGAAGTGTCTCACAAGAACTGACTGGAAAATCAGTCCAGCATAGGCCACCTCCATGTAGAGTTGTGTGGTTGGTTGGTAGGGGAAAGGAGAAACGCCTCCACAAGGCAAGATTGCCAGGGGAGGCGTTTGTTTAGAGCGGTGTGAAATCGAACTGCTTTTGCAGCACGATCAGAGAGCTCAGTTACACTGGCCCGGTTCGTAATGGGTATTGGTGAGGTACCACCCTGTCCCACCTTCAACGGCACTGGTTGCTACTGCGGCAGCCTCTGCGTCGTCTGTTTCAGGAGCCTCAGGAGCCATCCATTCAAAACGGAGGACTACGGTGCTTCGCTGTTTGTAGGCATGATTGGCGCAGTTCCAGATACACCACTGGGTATCTCCCTGGCGGTAACCTTCATCGGCACCCCAGCACTTAACTCCGTTCTGCTGGGAGCCGCTAACGTCATAGGCAACGTTTACGGCATTGCCGCTACCGCTGCCGGTTCTTACATCATCGTCATCATCGTCATCACAGGCGGCCACAAAAAACAGCATACTCAAGCCGAGCATCAGTGCCAAAACTCTCTTCATAATAAAGTCCCCTCTTAATAATCTATTGGATTCATACAGGTTTAGAAGCTCTTTAAATTATTAGCTGAGGAACAGTCCTCTGTCAAATAGTATCAACCGCCACTCAACCATACCGGTGAGTTTATCGATGGAAAAGGCAATTTTGCAAGGTGGCCAGAACTGAACCCGGATCAGTTCAGCAGTTGTTCAATCCTTTGTCGCAGCTGGTGCTCCGGCGGGGCGCCCACCAGCTGATCAATCATTTCGCCTTTGTGGAAAAAAAGCAGGGTCGGTACTCCGCGAATCTGATAATGACCGGCTGTACCGGGGTGAAGGCTGGTGTTGAGGGTGGCGATCTGAAGCCGGCCGAGATAATCCCGGTTGAGTGTTTTGATGATCGGTGCCAGAGCCTGGCAGGGACCGCAGGTCGGCGAGAAAAAATCCACCATCACCGGTAAATCTGTACTTTTGATAAAGTGTTGAAAGTCGTGATCGCCAAGTTCGATTGGCCTTGCATGGCCCTGGGTATCAAGACCTGTTCCGCATTTTCCGCACTTAGCCGACAGGTGCTGTTTGGCCTGGGGGACCCTGTTTTTTCCGCCGCAGGAGGAACAGGCAAGAATGAGGTTGTTCATGGCAAATTGGTTGTTGAATTTTTAGTTGTCAAGTGAGGTTTATCATCAAACAATAACTAAAAAGATGATAACCGGTGGATTCGTTGTCAAGGGAGCTGCCGAGGAAATTTTCTATAACCCTTTTTTTGTACCTCTTCAGCAAGAGGAACAAATTATCCATTACACCGAACGGTAACTGTTCAGGTAAGCGTAGACTCCGGATGTGCTCCATATTTGTTCATTCGGAGCCTCGCACGCTCGCTTACCTGGGACTTTGAAGCATACTTGTGCTATGTTTTACTATTTCTTGCTCAACCTTTTTGAAATGATTAGGGTCTTGTCTGTGTTTGCTGTCACCGATAAATTAAATTTTCATGCCTGTCATGTCCATTGATCTCCATACTCACTCCATCTATTCAGACGGCACCCAGAGCCCGGCGGAACTTGTCGAGCTGGCTGTGAACAGGAGATTACGCGGCCTCTCCCTGACCGATCACGATACCACAGAGGGTAACCGTGAGGCGGTCGAAACAGGAAAAGCTCTGGGCATTGAAGTGATCCCCGGACTCGAGATCAGTACCAGGTATGACTCACTGCCGCTTCATATCCTCGGGTACTGGGTAGATGATACGGATTCGGTTTTAGCCGATGCCCTGCTGCGTCTCCAGCAGGGAAGGGAAAAACGAAACAAAAAGATCATCACTGTCCTTCAGGAACTCGGCATTGCCATCACTGAAACTAAAGTCCTCCGGGTATCCGGTCGTGGACTGGTCGGCCGTCCACATATCGCCAGAGTTCTCATCGAGTCGGGTGTGGTGAGGAATATGCACCAGGCCTTTGACAAGTTTCTCAAAAAAGGCGCACCGGCCTATGTTGCCCGTTTTGCCTTTAGTGTCGAAGAGTCCATTGCAATGATTCATGGCGCCGGCGGCATTGCCGTACTGGCCCACCCCGGGCAGATTCCCGGTGACAAATATGGATTGGCACGCCTGCTGGATATATTGTGCAGCTGCGGACTGGATGGGATTGAAGCCTACTATCCATCGCACTCCGTTCAGTTTCGCAAGAGTCTTGTGAAAATGGCGGACAGACGCGACCTGGTTCTCACCGGTGGCTCGGATTATCATGGTGATATCCGGCACGGTGCAAATATGGCCGGCGGTAAAAATGTATTTGTACCGCCGGCTCTGATTGATACAATGAAACAGAAAAGAGATTCTGTTTTAGACTCTTATCGTAAAAGTTGACAGCTCCCTTAATTATTGATGGACTCGTAAAAAGTCCATCACTGACTCAAAGATGGCTAAGTAAAATGTTTGATATACAAGGCGTGGGTTTTCAACAGGACTTCGGCAATACATATGGTATGTCGAAGGTCTGTTGAAAACCCACAACACAGTAGATCGGACTTTTTACGACGCCATCATTATTGATTCAGGCATCTGGACATAAGGAAATCAAATGGATGTGATACTGGTCGTTGATGACGAACCTAATTATCTGATCGTTCTCTCCGAACTCCTCAAGGAAGAAGGCTTTGAGGTGTATACAGCGCCCGGCGGCATGGAAGGGCTGGCACTGGTCAAAGAGGTGGATCTTGATATTGTGATCACCGATATCCATATGCCTGAAATGGACGGTCTCACATTCATCGGCGAGATCAAGAAGATCAATCCCGACCTGCCGGTGATCGCCGTCACTGCCTACGCTGAAGTTGAAAAGGCTGTCCTGGCTATGCAGGCCGGGGCTTTTAACTATCTGGCCAAACCTTTTTCCAATGACGAGTTGATAGTCAACATCAACAAGGCGGTTCAGCACTATTCCCTTATCAAGGAAAATATCCGGCTGCGAATGGAGATGCGCAAGCGGACCGGTTTTTCCGGAATGGTGGGGAAAAATCCGCGCATGCTCCAGATCTACGAACTGATCGACAAGGTGGCTCCCACCCCGTCATCAGTTCTCATCACCGGTGAGTCCGGAACCGGTAAGGAACTGGTGGCCAAGGCCATTCATGTCAACTCGCCCCGTGAGGAGAAGCCGTTTATCACGGTCAACTGTGCGGCGCTTGCCGAAAATCTGCTTGAAAGTGAGTTATTCGGTCACGAAAAAGGTGCTTTTACCGGTGCCGTGGCCATGCGTAAAGGAAGATTTGAGCTGGCCGATAAGGGGACGCTGTTTCTTGACGAGATCGGTGAGATTCCCCTGTCGCTCCAGGCCAAGCTGCTGCGGATTCTCCAGGACCGAACCTTTGAGAGGGTCGGCGGATCTACCAGTCGTACCGTGGATGTCCGGGTGATCAGCGCCACAAACAAGGACCTCAAAGAAGAAGTCGGCCAGGGGTGTTTCCGTGAGGATCTCTACTACCGTCTCAATGTCATCCATGTCCAGCTCCCTCCGTTGAGAGAGAGGATGGACGACATCCCCATGCTGGTGGATCACTTTCTGGCAAGAATCGGTGAGCGACTTGGTAAACCGGAGCTGTCCATCAGTCAGGAGGCCCTCAGGCTGATGGTGACACTGCCCTGGGAGGGAAATGTGCGCGAGCTTGAAAACACCATTGAACGGGCCGCCATCCTGTGCAATAACAATCATATCGAGTCTGATGATGTCCAGCCTGAGACCGGCGGTGAACCCTCTGCCGAATGGGGGCGCGAGATGGATCTTGGCCAGCTCATTCCCGAGTATGCCGGACTCAACGAGGTGCTGTATACCATCGAAGAGAGGATGCTCAATGATGCCCTTGCGGCCATGGGGTTTGTTCAGGCCCGGGCTGCTGAAAAGCTGGGTATCACTAAAAGTCTGCTGCAGTACAAGATGAAGAAGTACGGGATCAAGAAAAAGAAATAACAGTGAAAAAAATACTCCATCTTCTATCCACCGGTTTTATTTTACTCTGTTTTGTTGGAACAATGGTTCCCGGCAATGTTCTGGCCGACAGTGACTTTCAGCGCTGGGTCAAAGCGTTTTATCCAAAGGCCAAAGCTGCAGGGATCAGCAGGGCGACATATGATCTCGCCTTTGCAGGAGTAACGGAGCCGGATTCCAGGATTTTGGAAAAGGCCAATTACCAGGCGGAATTTACCACTGAGATATGGGACTATCTTGATACACGAATCAACCCCAGACGGGTTGAAGCCGGTCTCGAAAAAGGAGAACTCTACTGGCAGATTCTTCAGCTCATTGAAAAAAAGCTTGGTGTGGAACCGCAGGTTCTCCTTGCAATCTGGGCAATGGAATCTAACTACGGAGCCATCTTTGAACGCCCGGAACGCCTCTTCTCCGTAATTTCGGCCCTGGCAACCCTTGCCTACGGCGATAAAAAACGGAAAAAATTCGGGGAGAGCCAGCTCATTGCCGCCCTGCAGATACTTCAGGCAGGCGATATCGCTGTTGAACGGATGAACGGCTCATGGGCAGGCGCCATGGGCCACACCCAGTTTATTCCCACATCCTATCTGGCCTATGGGGTGGATATGGACGGTGACGGCAGAAGAGATATCTGGGACTCGATTCCCGACGCCCTGGCTACTGCTGCCAATCTTCTGAGAAAAAACGGCTGGCAGACTGGCAGGACATGGGGATATGAGGTCAAGGGCCCGGCAGGGGCTGCAAAACTGGCCGACCAGTCCAAGACTCTTGAGCAGTGGCAGCAGCTCGGATTTGTGCGCGTCGGCAGCAGACCTTTCCCACGGCCCGGCGATAAGGCGGTTCTGAAGGTGCTGGGCGGTGAAAATGGCCCCCTGTTCCTGATGGTGAAGAACTTTTTTGTCCTCAAACGATATAACAACTCAGATTTTTACGCATTGTCAGTGGGACTGAT
>JBDLID010000010.1:0-41076 GCA_039715055.1 Thermodesulfobacteriota bacterium
ACACTTCCCGGTGCCATGCCCATTTTCTTTGTGATCGGAATTATCATGGTCTGTATATATGGAGGTGTTGGAACCCCCACTGAAGCCGGATCACTTGGGGCTTTTCTCATCCTGTGTATAGCGCTGTATAAGGGCATGCGTCTAAAGGAACTCAAAGGAGCACTCATTGAAACCGGAAAACTGACCGTGATGATATTTACCATCATCTGGGGCGTTTTGCTCTATGTGCGTTTTCTCGGGTTTGCAGATCTGCCCAGCGCGTTCTCAGACTGGATTACAGGTCTTGATCAAAGCCCGATGATCACATTGATTTGTATTTTGTGTGGTTATGCAGTGCTTGGCATGTTTATGGATGCCATAGGCATGCTGCTGCTGACCCTGCCGGTCGTTTACCCTGCAGTCATTGCCTTAAATGGCGGGGAAGGTGTTGCTGTGGCTGATTCGGCGTTTGGGATGAGCGGAGTGGGCTGTTCCATCTGGTTTGGTATTATTGTGGTTAAAATGGCAGAACTCTGCTTGATTACTCCGCCAATAGGACTCAACTGTTTTGTTGTGGCCGGCGTTCGGCCGGAATGCTCGGTGCACGATGTCTTTCGTGGTGTCACACCTTTTTTTGTGGCAGATGTTTTGACAATTGCGGCACTGATTGGTGCACCCGGCATTGTGCTGTGGTTACCGGGGTTGATGGGTTTTTCCTGATAACTCTAGCGGCAGAGCTTTTCAGTCAGTGACAGCGGATGATACAAATTCGCTTTCCAGTGGAAGAGCAGCCCAGATTTTTTCCTTGTACTTCATAACCTCATTAATCTCTATTTCTTCAATATGCTGATGGAACATTGCCAGGCTGCCCCATCTCAGGAATCTGGAGGGGAACATTACCTGGTTATCATTTTCAATGTAACTCTTCATCACATCTTCAAGCTGATCATTATACAGCAGCCTTGAGTTGATTTTGAATAAGTCAATATCGAAGTTTATCAGATAATCATGCAGCTCAAATGGCATTACTGACTGTAGGGCATACAGGTAATTAATGCTGTTTGATGCCACGTTTTGCTCAGCGACGCTCTGGCATGTACTCTGCTTCTTCCCCATGCAGATTCCGGGGCAGTTAAAATGGCATCCATTGTTGAGTAATAATTTAACCTCAAATCCCTCATTGCTGATTTTTGTAAAAAGACTGCGGTCCCGAAGATTTTTGCCACCAAGCACGACTTGAGTAAACCTGTCATCGTAACCAATATTATTATACGACGACAGTAGTGGCACATCGGGATATTGTTTAGAGATAATATCAGCATACGGTGTCAAGGTTGTTATCTGGTCTATTTCCAGATACTTTGACATCAGTTCAATGCTGTTCAATATATCCACATTATTTTCTAACAATCTGACGGTGTTTATGGCCAGATTAAATGACGCACCTTTCGAGCAGGCATATGATATGCATCGGACAAAATGTTTGAGATTTGCTTCCGTGTGTTCCAGGTATTGCCACAGCGGCATTCTTGAGTGGTAGAGATTGTCCCCAATTGGTGATGAATACACATCATGGATATATGGGTGAAAGCTATCGACAAATGACTTCCAGTCCTCAAATTTGAGATCGGGAGGAAATCCTATTGAGAATTTTCGAGCAAAATTCATGGACTATTCCTTAACAAATGATGTCCATCGAAAAAATATACATGAAGGTAGCCAATGGACATCTGTTCTTTTTGACCTGTTCCGTTTTGAGGTGACTGCGAGTATCAGATTCGAGAAGTGTGATACACCTGTTGTGATGTTGACTAGGCAGGGTTGTCTCACGGACTGTTGGTCAAAAGGGTGAGAAATTCCCGGTTTCCCTTGGGGCCGGTGATTGGCGACTCCGCTGTCCGGGCTGTCTCAAGACCAATTTCTGCTGCAAAAGAGCGCAGTTTGTCTACAGCCTCCTGATGGAGGGCAGGATCAAGCACCACTCCGCCCTTGGGGATCTTTTCACGGGGCAGTTCGAACTGGGGTTTGATCAGGGCGATGATTTCTGTTTTTCTGCCAAAGAGGGGGAGCAGGGGAGGGAGCAGCCTGGTCAGTGAGATAAAGGAGGCGTCGATGACTGCCAGGTCAAGCGGCTCGGGGATTTCCCTGTGGGTGAGGTTGCGCGCGTTGAAGCGTTCGATCAGCACTACCCGCGGATCCTGACGAAGTTTCCAGTCGAACTGGCCGTAGCCGACATCAACCGCGTAAACCTTTTTGGCGCCGTGCTGAAGGAGGCAGTCGGTGAAGCCTCCGGACGAGGCTCCAATATCGGCACAGATCAGGCCGGTGGGGTCATAATCAAAGAGTTGCAGGCCACCTTCAAGCTTGAGTCCTCCCCGGGAAACATAGGGGATGCGCTCTTTGAGGCTGATTTCGGCCCCGGGGGAAACCGCATGTCCAGCCTTGTCGATCCTGGCTCCATCCACCAGAACCTCACCTGCCCCGATCAGACCTCCTGCCTTGGCAAGATCTGCAGCCAGGCCAAGCTCAACCAATCGCTGGTCCAGTCGTGTTGCCATTAGCCCGGTCAACCACCTCGCCTAGAGTTGAGAAAGCTTTTTCTTGGCCTTTACCGCCTCGGGGCTGGATCCGTATGAGGAGATGATCGTTTCATAAAGCAGTTTGGCAGTCCCCTTTTCAGTGAGTTGTTCAAAGGACATTGCCTGTCGGAACATGGCCTTGGAGGTCATGGGGTGTCCCGGATAGGATGAGACGATTTTTTGATACTGGAGAATGGCCTGGTCATAGGCCTGCTGCTTGTAGAGGCACTCTCCCATCATGTAGCGGGCTTGCAGCGTCTTTGAGCCGCTTCCGTTTTTGTCGATGTGTTTCTGGAACAGGTCAAAGGCAGCCTGGTATTTCCCTGCATCAAACTTGGCCTGGCCCTGGGCCTGATAGTCGGTTGACGAGGATTGCTTTGGGGGGGCAGCCTTTTGAGCTGGAGCTGGAGCTGGAGTCGCGGCAGTTCTTGACGAAGAGACGGCGGCTGTCCTTACCGGAGTAGCAGAGGAGGCATTTTTATAGATAACCTTTTTCCTGTCGGCCCGGATAAAGATGGCGTCGTCACCTGCGGAACGGGCACTGGCCCGTTGTGCCCTGAGCCTTGCCGCTTCCGCCGCCTTGGCCGCTGCGGCGGCCTTGCGTTCGGCTTCAAGAAGCCTTGCGTCCTGCAGATTTTTCACCTGGGAGCGCTGCTGTTCAACCTCTGTATTGAGCTCGGCCAGTCTGGTTTCAAACTGGGCATTTTGCTCTTTTGTCTGGTTTTGATAGTTGAGTTCGAGTTCTTTGTTCTGTTCCTGGAGACGTCGGTTCAGGTGCGCTGTCTCCTCAAGCTGGCTTTTGAGCTCAAGCATGTCCCTGTGCAGGTCGTCAAGCTGGCCTGACGAGTCGGCCTGACGTTTTCGCATTTCCCCGACGGTATTGGCCTTCATGTCTTCAACTTTTTTATTCAGGTCACGGATCCTGTAGTTGAGAACCTGAATATCATCCTTGGTCGCGCACTGAATGAGAAAGGGGCTGCAAGCGAGAATGAAGATAAAGGTCTTAATTCGTTTCTGCATGGGTAATACCTGTTTATTTGGGAAATAATTTTAATTTAAAGTGTAGCTCTCAAAGTACCGTTTCAGAAAGAAAACAGCTACTTTTTTTTCTGCAGCAACCCAGTCTGTCAAGGGACAGATATCAGATCTGACTACCTTTCTGTCCTCTAATTGTGGAGGGCAGCTACCACAAACCCTTTTTTTGAGGCGGGCTCCAGCGGGGGTACGATTGATTGCCGCTAAAGTCAAAGAGCTGTCTTTCCTGTGAACCGTTTTTCATGGCAATCATGATTTTCTGACCCTTGCCCAACCGTTTTGAGTAGATCAGTTGTCTGCCGTCGGGCGACCAGGTGGGTGACTCGTGGTGGCCGGTGCCGTGGGTGACCTGGATCGGCTCGGCATTGGCGTCCGGACGAATAGTGAAGATCTGGTACTGTCCGTTTATCAGGCTGGAGTAGGCGATCTGGTCGCCCTTGGGTGACCAGGCCGGCTCGGCATTTTCACTCCCTCTAAACGTCAAACGCTGGATCCTTCGTCCGGAGAGGTCCATGGTGTAAATCTGCGGCCGGGCACTTCGGTCGGAGACAAAGGCAATCTGACGTCCGTTGGGCGACCAGGTGGGCGAGACATTGATTCCGGCCCGTTTGGTCAGCTGCTCCTTGATATAGCCGCGTGCGTCAAGAAGGTAAAGATCAGGATTGCCGTCCTTGGAAAGCGTGAGCACCATTTTTTTGCCGTCGGGCGACCAGGCCGGGGCCAGGTTCATTCCCTTGCGCCGTGACAGGGCCCGGGTGGTCTTGTTCTGGTTGAGGTCGGTGATGTAAAGATTCTGATTACCGGTGTGGTATGAGGTGTAGGTCAGACTGCGGCCGTCAGGAGTGAAACGGGGGGAAACAACCAGGTTTTTATGACGGGTCACCTGGCGGGTTTTAAGGCCGAGAATATCGGTAATATAGATTTCCTTGGCACCGGTACGATTGGAGATAAAGACGATTTTTGATAACGCCACACCCGGTTCCCCGGTAAACTCCTCTATGACACTGTCACAGAAGCGGAACAGTATCTCATTCTGCTGACTGCGGGCACCGTTGTAAGTCTTGCCCATCATCATATGCAGCCCGGCAGCCACATCCAGTAACTTCAGCTCAAAGCCGATACCGCCTGAAGACATCCTGAAACTGCCGAGAACCACATAGTCAACGCCATACTGTTTCCAGTCTGCTTGAGGTGAGTTTCCGTAGACAGAGCTGTCGACGACATTGATCATTCCGTGAAACTCAAGGCTGCGGCCGAGAATATCGGCCAATTCTCTGCCGTAGGGCTGCTGCAGGTCAGGACGGTCCTTGTTGATCAACGAGGGAACGGCAACGTTGATCTTACGTGACTCCGGAGAGGTGATGTCGATATAGACACGTTCACCTGCATAGCTGCCTGTGGACCAGCAAAACAAAAGAGTGAACAAGATGAGTGTCTTACAGAGAAGTATCGTAAATTTCATGTGAGTATCCGTAAAAGAATGGTTATTAGGCTTACTGGATGGATCCGGGTTTAAAACGCAGCCCAATTTCCCACTGCTGTCGCTTGAGGGCTGCAGGGATTTTGGGAAACGGTGAGGCAGCGGCCAGTGTTTTGGAGACAAACTGGTCAAAGAGTCGGTCACCGGATCGTTTTTCAAAAAAATGATTTGTGATGCTACCGTCTTTTTTTATGGTCACAACCACCACTGCCAAAAGCTCTGGATCCCACTGTTTAATATCGGGCAGTGCCCAGTAGGGTTGAATATGGCTGAAGATCCTCGAATAATACTGCCCTTCAAGGGCGGTCAGGTTCTTTTGCGCCCCTGAGTTGCCCCTGGTTGGTTTGGTCGTGCTGGTTTTTGAGGTGTGGAGCATCTGCTTGAGAGCGTCAAGGGCTTCCCTGCTTGCCTGGGCAGCCTGTTCCTCAGCCCTGCGCGCCTGGGCCAGCTCTTTCTGCAGGTTGCGTTGGCGGGCCTGTCTCTTACGCTTGCTTTCAGAAGTACGCTGGGATGAAGAGATTTTCTTTTTAATCTTTTTTTTCAGCGGCCTGAGAGACACCACCTTGGCAGGTGCCGGTGTGGGAGCAGGCGCCGGTTCAGGAGGAGCAATCGAGATCGCCTCTTTGGGCACAACAGGCTCCGGCGGTGGAGTTGGTGTGCTTGCAGTCGCCTTAGGCGGGGCTTGTGGCGGTGGCGCGGCCGGGGCTGGTTCGGGCAGAGAGATGTTGACCAGGTCCACCGTATAACTCTCCGGAATTTTCGATCTCTGATGAAAAATGTCCGGGAGCACCATGGCGGCCAACAGGACGAGCAGATGAAAGCCGAGGGTCATGTTCAGCGGGAACCGCCAATCAGGAGAACCCATAGTGGTCACTTTATACTCTTGGTACATCGTATATTAATAGAGATGCCTCCGCAGGCACATTGTCCAGGCTGGTTTCACAGATGAAACCATTCAATAGTGTTTACGAGTCAATAAGCCCTTGTCAAAGCCATGTTACCTGCTTTTGGGTTCAAGTGGCTGGGTGATCATTCCAAGTTTGTCAAAACCGGCCGATTTGACATCGGCCATGATGGAGACCACCAATCCGTATGGAACCTGTTTGTCCGCCCGCAGAAAGATCGGTTGGGACTTGGGATCCTTGACATTGGCCAGTAGTTGATCTTTCAGAAAGGCCTGGTTCAGTGGTTTATCCCTTAACTGGATAGTACCCTCTTTGTCCACCGTGATAATCAGCGGCGCCTTTTCTTCCTGGCGAAGCGATTTGGCCGTTGTTTCCGGCAGGTCGACATCAAGGCCCTGGGTCATCATCGGTGCGGTTACCATGAAGATGATGAGGAGCACCAGCATGACATCCACCAGCGGCGTCACATTGATATCGGCTACCAGACCTCGCGGGCCGTTTCTCTGCGTCATTGCCATAATTCAGTCTGCATAACTAAGAGGTTGTAAAATCTGTAAAATAATCAATCAGTCAAGCCGGTGTGAAAAACCGGATAACTGGATAAACTTTCAACTATTTGACCCTGCTCAACAGGTCGCGCTCCACCAGGTTGAGAAAATCAGTCGAGAAGTTCTGTACATCGGTATCGATTTCAGTCAGCCTGCTGGCGTAATAATTATAAAAGATGACTGCCGGGATGGCAACAGCAAGGCCGGCAGCGGTAGCGACCAGGGCCTCTGAGATGCCGGGTGCCACAACAGCAAGTGAAGCCGAGCCACGCAGGCCGATGTCGTGAAAGGAGGCCATGATACCCCAGACCGTACCAAAGAGGCCGATAAAAGGGGCGGCGCTGCCGGTTGTGGCAAGAAAGGGCAGGGAGCGACCAAGTTCAGCAATTTCCTGAGCCTCAGCCTTGCGAATGGCCCTTTTGAGGTTATCCATGGTGGCCAACTGCATCTCCAGTGTCTCTCCGGCCTGACTCTCCTCCTTACGGTTGCGGATAGCGTTGATTTTTTCAAGTTCACTGTAACCTGTAACAAAGACCGCTGCCTCCGGGCTGTAGGTGAACTCTTCAGCTGCCTGAGAGGCCTCGTTCAGATTGCCTGATGTCCAGAAGGTCTCGAGGAATTCATCGGTATCCAGTCTGGTCTTCTTGTAAAGCCTGGCCTTCATGAAAATGATATACCAGGAGATAAGCGAGAAAAGGAGCAGAGTCAGCATGACAAGCTGGCCGACGGGGCCGGCATGGAGGATCATGTCGGATATGGATAACTGCACAGTTTTTTTCCTATTTGTTTAGATGGAGGGCCGGATCGTCAGGCCGTCTTTAGTCAACTGACGGACAACGTAACGAAATGTGTTGCTGAAAGTAATGATGAATCCGCTCAAAGCCCCGGCGGTTTTGCTGCTGTATGGCCGGACACCGACCATAAATGCGTAACCATCAAAAATTTACAACAAGAAAACACAACTTTGTTAAAACTTCAACCTCTGCAATCGCGACACATCCTTTCCTTCCACTCCTCGATCTGATCTTCATAGTCGGAAGGTGAAGATTCCATCCCGCAGGCCCTGCAGGAGACCCTGGCCCGGTGTCACTGCCCGCTGAGCACGGCCTCTTTCCGGCCGCAGAAGAGGCAGTTAAATCGCTCTTCTTCGCTATCAGGGGGAATTGCCATCACTTTTTCCTGGAGCCAGAGTGCAGGAGAATTCAACCTGGAGTGCTACCTTGTTGTCGAGTCGCAGACTGCCTTTGAGAAACCAGGCCGATGCCAGTTTCTCTTTGAGCTTGACCTCCATGGTCACCGTATCGCCGGGTCCCACCTGACGTTTGAATCGGGCCATGAGAATACGCGACAGGACCGGCATGCCGGGTGAGTCATGGCTACTATTTTTCTGAATGTGGGCAATGAGCAGTGCGCCGCTCTGGAACAGCGCTTCACAGAGAATAACCCCGGGTAGAATGGGGTGATCCGGATAGTGGCCCTCAAAAATGTCAAGATCTTGCGGGATGTATTTCTCGGTGATGATACTCTCCGGGCCGCACTCGATAATCCGATCCACCCAGAGAAATGGCGGACGGTGGGGGAGCAGTGCTGTCACCTGCGGGTCAACTCCAGCCACTATAGCCCTCCGTTGACCTCAAGAACAGCACCGGTGATATACGATGCCCGATCCGAGGCAAGATAAAGTACTGCATCAGCGACCTCTTCAACCTTCCCGAATCGTCTCATCGGCACTAGTTTTTTATAGGCCTTGAGCTGTTCATCAGTCAGTCCATCGAGCAGGTCTGTCGCAATAAAACCGGGGGAGACGCAGTTGACGGTAATCTTTTTGCGGGCCACCTCGCGGGCCAGTGTCTTGGCAAAACCGATCTGGCCGGCTTTGGATGCGGCATAATTGGCCTGTCCGGGAAATCCGAGATGGGCCATGGGAGAGGTAATGTTGATGATGCGGCCGTACTTCTGCTTAAGCATCAGCATCACAGCCTGCCTGGAGAGGAGGAAGGTGCCTGACAGGTTGGTATCGATGACGTCCTGCCAGTTTTTCGAATCCATCATGGCCACCAGGGCGTCGCGCCGGATACCGGCGTTGTTGACCAGGATGTCAATGGTGTCGTATTTGGCCTCGATCTCCGCAAAGAGCGTGTTCACCGCGTTTTCATCAGTGACGTCGCACTTATGGAGAGAAAAATTGTCCTTGAAATTACTGTGTTCGGCAGCAAAGTCATCTGCGGCCTGGTGGTTCCCGCCGTAAAGTCCGATGACGGTACCACCCCCTTCAAGAAAGGCGCGGCTGATGCCCTTGCCGATCCCGCGGGTGGCACCACTGACGATGATTTTCTTATCCAGGAAAGTAGTCATTGGTTTGTTGTCTAGAGTGAACGCAGGTAAGCGTCTGCATCGTTTGAGACGATGACGCCGTAGTTGATGGCCCCGAGCCAGCCGGACATGATAATTCCCACCGAACCGACATGGAAGAGGCCGGAGACCTCCTTGAAGATGGTGCGTGAGATATCGAGGCCCTCAAACTTGGTGCCGAACGAGGTTCCCCGGGTATGGAGGGTGTAACGGTTAAACGTTTTCGGCGTTGCCGCCTCAACCCAGTCGATTTTATCGCGGACCCCTGGAAAATAGCGTTCCAGGTCAGTCAATGCCCGCTCGGTCATTGACTCTTTTTCCTTCTTGTAGGTCTCCTCGTCCAGCTTGACCCAGTCCGCAAAACGGCTGTTCATGGAGGCGACCACGGTGTAACGGTTATGGCCCGGCCGGGTCTTGGGGTAATAGACTGAAAAAGTCTTGGAGCGGGTGTGCATGTCGAGCAACTCCGTCGAAGAGAATTCTTCGGCAGTGGAGGTGAACAGCAGATCACCCTTGTCCTCCAGTTTTTCATTTTCAGCGATGCCGATATAGACCTGACAGCTGGAGTTGTTGACCCGAACCTTGTCCGCCCGTTCGATAAAATCATCACTGAAGGTCTCTTTGCCCGCCAGGTTGTAAATGGTGTTGGTGATGCCCGAGTTTGAAACAACAACCGGTGCATCGATGGTTCGCCCGTTTACCTCGACACCCCTGACCCTGCCTTTTTCAACAATCACCCGGTCGACTTTTGCCCGGGTGCAGATGGTGACCCCGTTATCTTCAAGGTCTTTGGTCATCATCCTGATCAGTTTGTCGGTACCGCCTTCAAAGGTGAAGACTCCTTTGTTCATAAAGTTGGAAAAGACGATGCCGTAAGTGATGGCCGGATCATCGAGGGTAGAGCCGTTGGCATAGGTGATCGGCTCCATGAGAAGGCGGTGAACATCGCTGCGGCCGGGAAAGAACTCTTCAAAGAGCTCCCGGGTAGTCATGGACTGGTCGTCGTAGAAGTTCATGCCGGCGACCCGGTTGAAAAAGGCGTCGATGACCGATTGATCGATTTTGAAGGTGGTGTTGAGGATGTTGGTGAAATCCTGACGGTCAAAGGTCGTCTTGATGGAGAATTGCGGATTGTCGAAGACAATGTCCCTGAGCTGGACAATTGAATTCATGATCTCCCTGTTCCAGTATTTTTTGCAGGTCTTGACCATGCCGTAGGGAAAACCGTGCAGAGAGACGTCGAAGATATGACCCTTGCGTTTGAACCAGGTGGCGAGCCCGCCGAGCTGGTGATGGTATTCAAGGAGCAGGACCGAATGTCCGCAGTAAGCCAGTCGCTTGGCCGTGGTCAGTCCGCCGAGGCCGGAACCGATGACAATGACATCGTAGCGATCCTTGGCATTTTGCAGTGAAACCGGCATGATATAAGTTGATGTGGAGATTGTCTAATGGCTACCTTGAAAAATTCTGATTTTTCAAGGTAGCCTGTTGTTATAGGCGGGGCAGAATATGTTGATTGACCATGGACACCCCGCTCAGCATGGAGCCAACGATACCTAAGAAACCCTGATCGGTGCCGGCAAGAAACATGTTGTCGAGGCCGATATCACCGTTTTTAATCTTGGTTGCACATCCATAGATGGCCCCTTCCCGTTTGGCTGTAAACCGTTCAATGGTCAAGGGTGTAAAGGTATCATTATATACTATGTTGTCCTTAAAATTACCAATGATTTTCTCAATTGCAGCAAGGGACAGCCGGGCGGTTTTTTCCTTTTCAGCCAGGTAGTTTTCCCGTTTATCTGCTGCCTTTTTCCAGAGATGGTAATTGGCCAGGTGGGTCGAGCGGACTTCCAGGTGATCTCTGGTTGCTGAGTCAACAAAATTATCGGGAAAACAGATAACCCCGGAGTTGAAGTCAACGATCTGCTCCGGCCTTTCATAGGAAAAGCGCTTCCCTGAGTTGAAAAAGATGATTGTCTTGTCACTTGGCAGGCTGAGATTTTCCGGTTTGACCTGGAAGATGGATTCAACAAACCCCAGTCGCGGGGTTTGTTCTTCAATTTCAGGAAGGCCAAGCAGGGCAAGACTTTCCTGGTGACCGACGGTTGAGATCAGGGCATCGCAGGTGATCACCTCACCATCGGCCAGTTCAACTCCCGTTATACGGCTGTTTTCAGCCATGATCTTCTTAACCTGGGAGTTGAGCCTGATTTCACCGCCGAATGAGAGGTAATGGGCTTTGAGCATGTCGAGAAGATCTTTGATGGTTCCCCGCGGCCTGAACATGCCCTCCTGGAAAATGGCCCGAAACATGATCACAAACTGGCTGAAATCCATGTCGTTTGCTACGCTTGAACCGTAGTACATGAGCGGGCAGAGCAGCATGTCTATGAGCAGTTCGTCGCCGAGTTTTTCAGTAAGCACTTTGCGGGCCGATTGAAACGGTGCCGGAGCAAAGGGATCATGGCTCTCGATGAGCCCCACCAGGTCTCCAAAACCGTTGCAGGCACCAGGAAATTTTTGGTTGATTTGCTCCTGGAGTAGATTGAAATCATTTGAAAAAGACAGCGTTTCAACACCGGCAAAGTGAATTTCGCTGGTCAGCTGCTGGTGGATCTCAAGCCGGCTGCGGTTCAGTTTGAGCTGGCGCAGGAGCCGGTTCAGCGGAGCCTTTTTATCTTTCGGCGCAGCGTAGTTGGTCACGGCGTGAAGGCCGGTTTCAAGGAGAGTTTTATTCCTGTAGTAGTAGGAGTTCAGGCCGCCCAGGCGGCTGTGTTTTTCCAGGAGCAGGACATCGGGGATGAATCGGGCGAAACGTATTGCGGCGGCAAGACCTGAAAGGCCGCCGCCGATTACGATGAGGGGGACATGCACTGTACGGGCTTTTAATCCTGACGTCTAGGCGTCTTTGAGTTTGGGCTCCAGGTAATTGACACAACTATCAAGAGTGGCCAGTTCCGGGTAATCCTCTTCGGGGATTTGCAGTTTGTGACGTTTGCGCAGCTCCATGACAATATCAAGGAAGTCCATTGAGTCGAGATCCAGCTGATCCCGCAGGGGCTGGTCTGACTTGAGGTCATCGAATTCAGCATCTTCATCAATATCTTCGATGATCTCAAGGATGAGGTTTTTTATTTCGTCACGCGTCATTGTGTATCTCCGTCAGTACGGTCGGATTTCAGGCAGTTTCCGGAGTCAAACATCCGAAACTGATCCTAGAAAAGAATAATTTTAGGTAATGTATGTCAAATCTGTCCATTGACCAAAGATGCAGACAGGCCACTGGACAAAATATTTTCTATAACATACCTGACAATTCTTTTTAATCATTTTTTTTACAGACCGGATAAAAACTGCCGAAATTCACTACAGACGAGAGGTTGAAACTGCAATAATCTGAATTTACCAGTACCTTTTGATAATCACCACCGAGTTGATACCCACCATGCCAAACGAGTTGTTGAGGATGTAGTCCAGCCGTTCAACCTTTTTAGGCGTATCAAAAACCATGTTGTTGAGACTGCATTCCGGGTCGAGGTCGGTCATGTTGATGGAGGGGTGAACCAGCTTGTCGTCAAAGGCCGGCAGGTTGCCGGCAAGCTCAAGGACGCCTGCCGCACCCATGGCATGGCCGATGATCGATTTGGTGTTGTTGATATGGGTGGCCGGCGCGTTGCCAAACAAAGCGCCGATGGCCCGGCACTCTTCGATATCGCCCTGTTTGGTGCCGGTGGCATGAGTGTTGATGAGATCGATCTGCTCCGGCTTGAGTCCTGCACGCTCAAGGGCGAGCGCCATGCACTCGGTCTGTCGCTTATCATAGGGCAGAACAAAATCCTTGGCATCTGAGTTCATGGCATAACCGACGATTTCGCCATAGATTTTTGCGCCTCGCTCAAGGGCCCGATCCAGGGTTTCCAGGACATAGATACAGCCGCCTTCAGAGACGACAATGCCGTTTCTCGCCATATCAAAAGGTTTGCAGGCCTTGCGCGGATCCGGATCTTCTCCCAGCGCTCCCTGGGCCTTGAAACTTGCAAAGATACCAAACGATCCCGTCGACTCGGAGATGCCTCCGGCAAGGGCCATATCCACCTCGCCGAGGCGCATCATCTGGACGCCCTGGATCAGGGAGGCGTTGCCTGCAGCACAGGCCGCGCCAATGGCGTAGTGGGGGCCGGTGATGCCCAGGCTCATGGTGATTTCACCGGCAGGGTTGTTGAGCACAGTACGTGGATTGTGATGGTGGGTCCAGTAGTCGACGTTGTAGTCGAACTGACTGATGTTGTAGACCTCATTTTCGGTCTCCACCGTGCCATGTTCGGTGAGGCCGACATAGACTCCAATCTTGGCACGATCATAGTGATCAATATCAAGTTTTCCGTCGGCCAGGGCTTCGTGGGCGCAGTAGACTCCGATGGAACCGGCCCGGGTGCCGCGCTTATTTTCTTTTTTCTTGCGATATTTTGTTTCCGGAAAGTCGCAGAGCCCGGCAGGGGCCTTGCCGAAATAGCGAAGATCGATTTCCGTAACAGTGGAGTGGCCTTTGAGAAGATTGGCCCGGAACTCTGAGAGGTTGCTGCCGTTTGGTGCAGCAAGGCCGACACCGGTGATGACGATTCGTGGTTGTGAATTATTCATTGTCGATGATTGACGGATTATTATGGTCTGATTAGATTAGTGCCAATTTAGGATCAGCACCGGTCAGTGACAAAGTTGTTATCCTTTAGGCTATATCCGTGTAAAATTCAAGGCCGGAGTTGTCTTGTTCCTGTCACAGATTGTCCTCAAGCTGGTAGGTAGCAGAAAGCTGCAGGCCCGTAATAATGAGGACAGCTGCTAAAGATGGCCTGAAGATAGAGGACAGGCAATTTTTCAAGGTACCTTAAGAGTTTTACTGCACTCCATATTTTTAAAAAAATAGACAATTAATTGCAATAGAAGAGGACAAAACAATGAGTAATTTGAATTTTGATGTGGTGATTATCGGTGCCGGACCGGCTGGAATTCAGGCCGCCATCCATGCGGTCCGCAAAAAAGCGTCGGTGCTGATGCTTGGGCGGATCGAGCGTTCCGCTCTCTACACTGCCCATGTGGAAAATTATGCCTGTACTGACGGCGTCAAGACTGGCCAGGAACTTCTTGAGGCCGGGGTCGCACAGGTGAAGGGGTTCGGTGGTGAACTGATGGAGGATGATGTCCTCAAAATTCACCAGAAGGATGAAGGGTATGAACTGGACCTGGAAAGCGGCATGAGTGTTAAGGCACTTTCCATAATTTTTGCCAACGGTACGGCCAGAAAGAAGCTGAAGGTGCCGGGAGAAAAAGAGCTGTTCGGCCGCGGGGTTTCCTATTGCGTGGACTGTGATGCCAATTTCTACCGCAATGCGGTGGTGGCCGTTGTCGGTAATGCCAGTGCTGCGGTGGACGGGGCGCTGACCCTCACCGGTTACGCCTCCAAGGTGTATCTTATCAGCCGGCAACTCCAGGCCTCTGGTGAGTTGCTGGAGAGACTCAACAGCTCCACCGTCATCCAGCTGCAGGATCAGTGGGTCAAGGAAATTAGCGGCAACAGCGGTGTGGAGTCAATACTTCTTGAAAATGATGAGCAGGTCGCACTTGACGGAGTATTTATCGAGCTGGGGTCAAAAGGGGCCATGGAGCTGGCGCTTGAAATCGGGGTGCAGCTTGATCTTGACACCATGACTCATATCCAGGTGGACAAAGAGACGCACACCAACGTGGACGGAGTCTTTGCCGCAGGAGACATCACCGGTCACCCTTATCAGATGGCAAAAGCAGTGGGTGAGGGGTGTATTGCCGGTATGGCGGCAGCGAACTTTGCCCGCAAAAAGAAGAAAACCGCATAAAAAAGCTCAGAGGTGCACCATCTGTGGATGATCAACCCGACTTGCATATATATCAATATGCGGCGTCGGCCTGCTTATCCACACCTGGCCCACCTCTGAGCTTTTTTATGGGTAACTATTCAGCAGCACCAGCATTGCCGTCGATCAGACCACCTCGAGTAGCGCCAGTACACTTCGCCGGCCTGCTTGAACACACTGTGGGCACTGCTGAATAGTTACAGGCCTCTGTTTATGGACGTGTCCAGCTTTACGCTGAATAGTAACTTTTATGGTTATTTTACTGTTCACTCTGCATTGAAAACAGATAGTTTTGTGATAAATCAATGAGACTTCATCACCGGCTTGCACGGTTGTTCGGTTACGACCTGGTCCACATCAGGCGGAACCATCCGACCGTTGAGGCGCATCTTGGCCTTCTCTTTGAACACCTGAAGGTCAATCTTGTCTTTGATGTGGGGGGGAACTGCGGTCAGTATGTGCAGCTGCTTCGTGACAACGGCTATAGCGGTCACATCATCTCTTTTGAACCGGTGGCTGAAAATGTGGAGCAGCTCAACCGGCTGGCAACAGACGACAAGAGGTGGCTGATCTGTCCCTACGCCCTGGGGGCAGCAAATGAGGTGCTGGAGATCAACGTAGCCCAGAAGAGCACCTTCTCGTCTTTTCTTACCCCCAACCAGTACGCAGAAGAACTTTTTGCGAAAAAGGCACCGGTCAAAGATGTTGAACGTGTCCAGGTGAGGCGGCTTGACGATGTCTATGAAGAGCTGACCGGTTCGTTTGAAGAGAGCGAGCTCCGCCCGTTTCTTAAAATGGATACCCAGGGATACGACCTGGAGGTCCTGGCAGGGGCACAGCAGTGTCTTACAAAAATCAATGCCTTTCAGTCAGAGCTTTCAATTCTTCCGCTCTACGAGGGGATGCCCGATTATATTCAGTCACTGCAGCGATTTCGGGAGCTGGGTTACGGCCTCAGCGGGCTCTACCAGGTGACACGGGACCACTCCACAGGATTTTTGGTTGAGGTGGAGTGTGTGATGCAGAAGCTTCCTTAATTTACTCCTGGTTCTTTAATATTTCCTGCACCCGAGAGGGTGAAAATTTTCGGTTGGCCCCTCCATTTACTCAAGTACAAATTTTTTTAGTTTCTCAAGGGGCGTCCGACGCATCAAGCGGCTGGTTCTTTCCAGCTTTCTGGCGTTTTGCCGGATAAATTCGAGACATCTTGCGGCCAGGGCGATAACCTCCTCATCGTCAAGTCCCTTGCCGATGATATCGCCAATGCGAGGAGCTCCGCCGCCGTTGCCGCCGAAAACCAGGGTCCAGCCCTTGTTCATGCCGAATATGCCGATATCACGGATATAGCATTCGCAGCAGTTCAAAGCGCAGCCGGAAATACCAACCTTGGTTTTGGCCTGCAAAGGGATGTCGAGCAACTCTTTTTCGATCTTTCCGCCCAGCGCCAGAGAATTCTTTCTGCCGTATTTGCACCACTTTACCCCCGGACAGGCCTGGATGTAATGGATGCCCACCGGTTTTCCCGGCCCTTCCGGCTGGCCCATCTCCTGCCAGATTTTTTCGGCCGTCTCCAGCGAGTGACCTCCGATGGCAATTCGTTGTGCACCGGTAATTTTTAAAAGAGGAATATCATGCTTACGGGCAACTGCGGCCACCTGTTCGAGGTAATCCGGAGTAACCATGCCCATTTTGGGACCGGGAAGGACATGGTAATTTTTGATTTCGAGATTGTCTTTTTCCATGATGCGGGTGTTGTTGAGTGTTTCTATACTTTCAGTAACTATTCAGCGTAAAGCTGGATGCGTCCCTAAGCAGGGAACTGTAACTGTTCAGCAGGGCCCGCAGTGTGGTCAAGCAGGCTGACGAAGCGTACTTGTGCTACTCGAGGCGGCCTGATCGGCCACAATGTGGGTGCTGCTGAACAGTTACTACTTTCATTTGATTTTCAATGTCCTCAACTACTTTTCGAACGAGAAAATCGTGAGCTGATCTTGTTGATCAGTGCATCGAGCTCCGGCAGCCTGAGGCGGGAAAGGATCAGGCCGTAGAGGGCTGCTCCTGCCAGGACGAGGAGGAGGGTGAAGAGAAGTTTCAGGGTGAATCCACCGGACAAAAGGTTGCTGAAGCGGCTGCAGAGGACGAGCAGGAGGAAACTCATGCATCCTGTGGCGGCAACGATTTTGACAACGCCGCGTCCCAGGTGGGCCAGAGAATATCCCCCCAGCTTGATGTAGAGCACAGTGGATAGAAAGAGGAAATTGATTCCCATGGTTGCCGAGGTGGACAGCGCAATGGCCCGATGGCCGAAGGTGTCGATGGTAGCAGTGATAATAATAATGTTGGCGCCAACGGCCAGAAATGAAGCGATCACCGGGAAACGGGTGTTGCCGAGGGCGTAGAAGACCGGGACGAGGATCTTGTTGGCCGAGTAGGCAAAGAGTCCAACGGCGTAGAGGCTCAGGGCCTGGGCGGTTGCCGAGGTGTCGCCTGCGGTAAACGCCCCCCGTTCAAAGATAACCGAGATGATCGGCTCGGCTAAAATAATGAGGCCGGCGGTGGCGGGAATCGTCAGACAGAACACCATGGTCATTGAGGAGACAAAAGTTTCCCTGATTTCACTGATGTCATTTTTTGCCGCATGTCTGGCCAGTACCGGCATGGCGGCGATGGAGAAGGCCACCCCGAAGATGCCGATGGGCAGCTGGACGAGGCGAAAGGCGTAGTTGAGCCATGAGACCGCACCCTCCCCGCAGGAGGCGGCAAAGTTGGTATTAATAAAGATATTGATCTGGGTGGCTGAAAGACCGATGGTGGCCGGGGCCATGAGAAAGATGATGCGTCGCAGGCCTGGGTCTGAGAGGTTGAGGCGGGGGCAGAAAGAAAAGCCGGTTTTGGCCAAGGTCGGCAGCTGGATGGTCAGCTGCAGCATGCCGCCGACCAGTGTTCCGATGGCCATTCCCATGATGGCGGGATAACCAAAACGGGGCAGAGTCAAAGCCAGGCTGACACCGCCGATAATGGAGCCGAGGTTGAAAAAAGCCGAGGCCATGGCCGGTACAAAGAAGCGGCCCTTGGAGTTGAGGACGCCCATCACCACTGCGGCCAGTGAAATGAAGACCAGAAAGGGCATCATGATCATGGTGAGCAGACTGGTGAGTTCCGTCTTGCCGGGAGTAGCAGCAAAGTCAGGAGCAAGCAGGTTGACCAGGTTTTCGGCATAGAGGATTCCGACAAGGCTGATCAGGCTGAGCAGAATTCCGAAGAAGACCAGCACGTTTGAGGCCAGCTGCCATGTCTGCTCTTTTGTCCGGTTGGTGTCGTAATCGGTAAAAACGGTGACAAAAGCAGCGGATAAAGCCCCTTCACCGAAGAGGTCACGGAGGAGGTTGGGGATCCGGAAGGCAACAACAAAGGCGTCGTAGGCGTTACCGGCGCCGAACATTGCGGCAAAGATCTGTTCCCGGACCAGGCCGAGCAGCCGCGAACACATCACGGCAAAACCAACCGTTCCGGCTGATTTTGCAATTCCTGTGCTTTCTTTTGCTGACTGTTTCATCTGGTTGTCGAGTCTTGCGGAGACTGCTGGAAGAAAAGCGATGCTGTCACACCATGGCTAACATACCATGTTCCATGGTGAATATACCAGCAAATCAAGAACGTTGCGCCATATTGTCTTCAGAGTGATGTGTATTTTGGTCTCTTGCCGGCTTGTCATCCTTGACTTTCTCAGTGATTATTGACTAAATGAGTAGAATTAATTTATTTGTTTTTGGTTAATCCGTCCACCGCTGTCTCGTCAAATTGCGGCGATGAACGGTCGAAAGCCCATTAGGAGAGCGCAGCTCTTCTCTTCCCACGAAAAAGCATGGCAGGAGGTATGATGCAGGATATCAAGAATGTCAGAAACGTTGTAATTGTTGGTCACGGCAGTTGTGGTAAGACTTCACTGGCGGAGGCCATGCTTTTTACCGCCGGTAAGATCAAGCGACTGGGCAAGGTTGACGACGGTACCTCCTCCATGGATTTTGACGAAGAAGAGATCAGGCGGGATATTTCCATCAGCACATCCTTTAACAATTACAGCTGGGACAAACACGACGTTTATTTTTCCGATACACCGGGCGACGATAATTTTATCAATGAGTCCTCCGTTGCGGTCCAGGTGGCCGATGGGGCGGTTTTTATTGTCGGTGCCGTACTCGGCGTCAAGGGGCAGACCATCAAGTTTGCCGACTTTCTAGACAAGAAAAACCTGCCCTGCGTCATTCATATCAACAAGATGGACCGGGAACGGGCCAACTTTGAAAAGACCCTGGATGAGATCAACAGTTCCTTGCCCGTCACTCCTGTGGTTCTTCATATGCCCATCGGGGCCGAGGATGATTTTCGCGGCATGGTGGATGTGGCAAGCGGAAAGGCCTATCTCTTTGACGACAAGGGAACAATGAGTGAAACCGATGTCCCCGATGAGCTGGCTGACCAGCTTGAGGAGTACCGTGAAAGCCTGATGGAGAATGTGGCTGAGACCGATGACGACCTTATTGAAAAATTCCTCGAAGACGGTGAGCTCAGCGAGGAGGATCTGGTTGAGGGACTCAAGAAAGCTGTGGGCCAGGGGGATCTGGCACCGGTTTGTGTCGGAGCCGCCACACTCAACAGGGGAACTTCGGCCCTGCTTGATGTGATCAATACCTATCTGCCCTCACCGGCAGACCGGTCTGCCTTTGTCGGCTCTGCCCCCGGCGGCGAGGATCTGATTGAGCGCAGCCCTGACCCGGCAGAAAAATTTTCAGCCATTGTGTTCAAGACCATGGCCGACCCCTATGCCGGTCGACTGACCATTTTCAGGATTCTCTCCGGCACACTTTCCGGTGATTCCTTTTACAATGTCAACAAGGAAACCAGTGAGCGTTTCGGTCAACTCTATCTGCCGGAAGGCAAGGAGCAGCGAGCTATTGATGAAGCTGTTCCCGGGATGGTGGTGGCCGTTGCCAAGTTGAAAACCACCACCACCGGCGATACCTTATGTGACGCTGATGCCCCCATCGTCTACGATCCCCCGGAATCCATGGAGCCGGTCATTTCCTATGCAATAAGTGCCAGGAAGGGTGATGAGGAGAAACTGTTTTCATCAATTACCAAGATGCTTGATGAAGATCTCACCCTTCGTTTGACCCGCGAACAGCAGACCGGCCAGGTCCTGCTCTCAGGTGTCGGCCAGGTTCATCTCGAGGTGGTGGGCGACCGGGTAAAGCGTAAATTCGGTACCGAGATGGAGCTCTCTATGCCCAAGGTACCCTATCGTGAGACCATCAGGGGCACTGCCCGGGTTCAGGGCAAGCACAAGAAGCAGAGCGGTGGCCGCGGCCAGTTCGGTGATTGTACCATTGAAATCATGCCCCAGCCCCATGATGCCGGATTTGAGTTTGAAGACAAGATAGTCGGCGGCGTTATTCCCCAGCAGTACAGGCCGGCTGTAGAAAAAGGGATCCAGGAGTCCATGGAAAGAGGTGTGCTTGCCGGGTATCCGGTGGTGGACATCAAGGTGGTACTGGTGGACGGTTCCTATCACACTGTCGATTCTTCGGAAATGGCGTTTAAAATTGCAGGCTCCATGGCCTTTAAAAAAGGCGCCGAAGAAGCTGGTCTTGTCCTGCTTGAGCCCTACATGGATATGACTATCCGGGTGGGTAAGGATAATGTAGGCGACATCATGGGGGATCTTAACTCCAGGCGCGGCAAGGTGATGGGAATGGACTCCGATACCAAGTCTGAGCTGATCAATGCCCAGGTGCCGATGTCTGAAATCCAGCGTTACGCCACCGACCTGACAGCGATGACCGGAGGGTTGGGAACTTTCACCGTCAAATTCTCCCATTACGAGGAGGTCCCGTCCCAGATCGCTGACGGAATCGTTGCTGCGGCTAAAGCTGATTAGACAAGTGGTCAGCCACCAATGACAAAAGATAAAATTGATACGGCTCGTTTTCGTTACGGGGTGCTTACACTGAGCGACAAGGGATCCCGGGGGGAGCGGCAGGACTCAAGCGGCCCTGCCCTGCGTCGCATCCTTGATGACGAGGGCTACCGGTTTCACTGTTATGAGATTATCCCGGATCGTGTGGATAAGATCAGGCAGGTGGTTTCCGACTGGATTGACCGGGATCTTGTCGATCTTGTGGTCACCACCGGCGGTACCGGAGTGGCGCCTAGCGATGTGACACCCGAGGCCATGGAGGGGGTCATTGAAAAAGAGATCCCCGGCATGGCTGAGGCCATGCGTATGGAAAGCCTTAAGAAAACTCCCCACGCCATGCTCTCGCGGGCCAAGGTCGGGATCAGGGGAAACAGTCTGATCATCAATCTGCCGGGAAGCGAGCGAGGGGCAAGGGAGAACCTGGAAGTGGTAATTCCCGCACTGCCCCATGCCCTGGACAAAATCCAGGGAGGGATGTCTGATTGCGGCACTTAGTGGACCCGACCCCTGATTCTTTTGTCCATTTAAGGTACATTAACAAGAAAGCCCCGCATGTTGATCAACATGCGGGGCTTTCTTGTTGTGGAAACAGGCTGTACTCTTACTGGCTACCTTGAAAAATTGCCTCTCAGTTGGTGAAAATGACTTCCTCGTCCGAATCCTCATCCCTGCGGGTGACTTCACCAATGACGCAGGCCTCTTCGCCGAGAGCTTTGAAGTGGTGGATGACATCGTCAACTGCCGCTTCGTCGGCAATGCACATCATGCCGATCCCCATATTGAAGGTACGGTACATTTCGTCCCTTGGAACAGCACCTTTTGTTGCGAGAAAATCAAAGATTGGCGGCACCTTCCAGCTGGCCCGGTCAATAACAGCGCTGCAGCCGCCGGGCAGGATTCTCGGAATATTGTCGATGAAGCCGCCTCCGGTATTGTGCACCATACCGTGAAGCTTGTAATGTTTGAGTACACCGAGGATGGACTGGACATAGATCCGGGTCGGTTTGATCAGTTCCTCGCCAAGGGTACAGCCAAGTTCATCGATATGCTGATTGATAGCGAGGCCCTGGTCGGTGAAGCATATCTTGCGCACCAGGGAAAAACCGTTTGAGTGCAGGCCGCTTGAGGCAAGACCGATGATCTTGTCTCCGACCTTGACCTCTGAGCCGTCGATGATCTTGTCCCGGTCGATGATACCGACCGCGAAACCGGCCAGATCATAATCTCCTGCCTTGTAGAGACCCGGCATTTCCGCAGTCTCGCCGCCGACCAGAGAGCATTTTGACTGGTGGCATCCCTCGGCAATGCCCTTGACCACTTCGGTGGCCACATCGAGCTCCAGTTTGCCCACGGAGAAGTAGTCGAGGAAACATAAGGGGGTGGCCCCGCCGACGATGATGTCGTTGACGCACATGGCCACCAGGTCAATACCGATGGTGTCATGGCGTTCGCAGAGTTGTGCCACGGCCAGCTTGGTACCGACACCGTCCGTGGAGGTGACCAGGACCGGGTTCTGGTAGGTGTTGGTGTCGACGGCAAAGAGGCTGGAAAAACCACCGATATCGGTGAGCACTCCTCTTTGATGAGTCGCGGAAACAATATCCTTGATTCCCTTGACAAAGGCATTGCCTTTATCAATATCAACCCCTGCTTCACTGTATTTTGATGACTTATCCTGGCTCATATATGTTGGGTATTGATTTTTTTAAGGTCGGTTTTTAAAATTGAATTGTGATTTTGAACAGGTCTATTCTATTGGTTGTCGGAAAAAAAAGCAACGATATAAGGGGACTGATAGTTGTTAATATTGAAAAAATGATTGGTTAACTGTTTGTATACATTCTGAAACATTACTGGTTCCATTCAAGCACCACCGTCTGTGTTTTTTGGGTGTTTATCGAAGGGGAAAGACAAAATGAAACTGTTATTATTACTTGTTGGTATGGTTCTCATTCTGGAAGGGCTGCCCTATGTGGCCGCTCCTCAGGCGATGCAGGAGTGGCTTAAAAAAATTTGTGAAATGAGGCCGGAACAGCTGCGGACAATCGGGCTTGTCGCCATGGGATCCGGGCTTTGTCTCTGCTGGCTGGTCCAGCGTTCAGGGATGTTTGTCTGAAGGTAACTATTCAGCAGCACCCGCACTTGTGGTCGATCAGGCCGCCTCGAGTAGCACAAGTGCGCTTTGACAGCCTGCTTGCCCACACTGCGGGCCCTGCTGAACAGTTACAGTTCCCTGCCTGGGGATGCATCCAGCTTTACGCTGAATAAGTTATGTCTGAAACAGTATTTTCCCGGGTTGTCATGATGAAGATATTGCCTTTGATCCAGTCCTTTTTCTCCTTGCGCAGGCTGGTGTCGATAATCCGGGCAACCTGCCAGCCGTTTTCTTCGGCAGCCGTTTTGATATAGTTTTTACTGTGGGCGATACGGCCCGTTGACATCAGTTTGTAACCGTTGTTCTCAGGCAGCGATTCCACGGTAAAAAGAAGCAGGCTGCTGTCGGATGCCCGTTTCCGGCATGCGTCAAAAATCGGGCCCAGCTCGCCGAGATAGGTGAAGACATCGGCGGCGATGAACAGGTCCCAATTCGATTTTTCCTCCAGGAGAAAATCAACGATTTCCGATTTCACCAGCCTGTCATAAACTTCCTTTTGTTTTGCTGATTCAAGCATTGATGCCGAAAGATCCACACCACAGAGTGATCCGCAATAAGGCGCAAAGCCCACTCCCGCAAGGCCGGTCCCGCAGCCAAGATCAAGGCAGTCACCGTTTTGTCTTTTTTCACCTGTGAACGAAAGGTAATGGTGGACAAGTTTTTCCGGAATCCTGCACTGGAGTTTTTCGACCAGGCTGGTCTCGTAATCATTGTAGTTGTCAAAGACGGCTTCGACATAATCACTGGGCACGCTGCCTGGGGTCTCTCCTGAAACAGCGGCGAGCATATGGGCTGCTGCGCTGTGTTCAGGATTGATCGCAAGCAAACGGCGGTAGAACTCTGCCGCTGCCTCGTTCTCCTCACCCTTGTGGAGGAGATAGGCCAGGTTGTTCAGTGAGGATTTATGGTCAGGACTCTGTTCCAGAACTGCACGGTAATGATCGATGGCAGCTTCGGTTTTATCGAGTTCCTGGAGAGTCAGGGCCAGGGTATACTGCCCATCGACATCTGTTGGCGACAGCTCCAATAATCTTGTCAGTGTCTCTGCGGCTTCCTTTTTTTTGCCGCATCTTCGATAACAGAGGGCCAGGTTCATGTGGGAGTCAACGTCTTCAGGGGTATACTGCAGTGCCTTGCAGAAGCTGTCGGCAGCGGTTTCATGTTCCTGTTTGTCAAACAGAGCCAGACCCATGTTGTAGTGGAGCAGCGCTGCCTCAGGATAATAGCTCAGAAGTCTCAGGTATATCTCAAGGGCTTCGTCGATACGCCCCTCACTGTGGTGGCGGCAGCCGCTGTTGAAAAGTTTTTCACTTTCTTCAGGGGACAGGGCTTGTGGTGTATGGTGGTCTGGCATGATGTTGTTTTTGTCAAGTTTGAATTCGATGTCCGGAGACAAATATAATAGCTAAAAACAATGAAGAGAGGTAATATAAAATGTTTTGTTGTGTATGAAAAGGGTGTGATCGTCCCGGGTTAAAATGAGGGACGGCGACGTTCACTGACTCCTTGAAGGCAGCCTGCAAAACCTGTACTGAAAAAAGAGCTGCACTGTCCAACTGACTGAAAATAAGGAAATGATCAATGGCGGAAAAAGGTAGAAAAGAGCTCATCGGCAATGAGGGCGTGGTTCTGCTTGATATGATCCGGCGTCTTAATCGACGCAATGCCACCGATCATCTTCTCAAGCTTCTCAGCAAGACCCACCCGGCAGATATGGCCTGGGTGTTCAGGTCGTTGTCCGCAGACGAGCGCAGTGAGGTTTTCGGCATTATTGCCCAGACCGAGTATATTGGCGGCTTTCTCGGAGAACTTGATGAACCTTACATGCTCGAACTGGTGGATGGACTCTCCCCCCAGTTCATGGCTGACATCATCTCCAATATGCCTTCCGATGATGCTGTCGATCTCCTCGAGGCCCTGTCCGATGATGTGGCTGCCGAGATCCGCAAGCACATGGAGGCTGAGGATCGTGAAGAGGTTGAGGATCTGCTCCAGTATCACCCTGAAACCGCCGGCGGTCTCATGTCGCCGGATTTCATGCATCTTGACGAGGAACTCTCCATCGGCGAGGCGGTGGCCAAGGTTCAGAAACGCAGTGAAGAAAAGGAGATGGTTTTCTACCTTTACATCACCCACGGCGACGGTAAGCTGGCAGGCGTTGTCTCCCTGCGTGAGCTGCTCATGCACCCGCCTCACAGGCAGCTGAAAAATATCATGCGCTCCAACGTGATCTCGGTGCCTACAGATACCGATCAGGCCGAGGTTGCCCATGTGGTTTCTCAATACAACATTCTTGCCGTACCGGTGGTTGATTCATCTTATACCCTGGTCGGCATTGTTACCGTAGACGACATCATCGACGTTATCCGCGAGGAGGCCACCGAGGAGTTCCTGCAGATGGCCGGTGCCGGTAAAGACCGGGAGATCCTTCTCAAGTCAACCACCCAGAGTGCCATGATCCGGGCGCCGTGGCTCTTTGCCTCCTGGCTCGGCGGTGTCATGGCGATTTTTATCATCACCGCCTTTGAGCATGAGTTGAGCCAGGTGCTTGCGCTCGCCTCCTTTATTCCCATTGTCATGGGTATGGGGGGCAACATTGCCACCCAGTCATCTACCATTGTCGTACGCGGTATTGCCACCGGCCGGGTCAATATGGAGCACTTCTTCAAGGTGGTCTTCAAGGAATTTCGGGTCGGCCTCATTCTCGGGGTGATCTACGGCCTCTTTCTCGGTGTACTTGCCTATTTCGGTTACTCCGAACCCAAACTGCTCGGCCTGGTCGTGGGCCTTTCGATCTTTTTTTCAATGGCCATGGCGGCAACACTGGGCACCCTGATCCCTCTGGTGCTGAAGCGGTTCGACATAGACGCTGCGGTCGCCACCGGTCCCTTTGTCACCACCGCCATTGATATCCTGGGGGTGCTGATGTATTTCTGGGTTGCCAAATACTTCCTCAATCTGTAGCTTTCCACCTGAAGCCCACCCTTTAACGATCAGGTCTGCTCAGATAGGGAAGGCTATTCCTCCCAGTCCTGCTTGTTCAAATGTGGACTTCATCTGAAAAGCTGTTTTATACGCTTTTAGTCTCTAACCCAAAATGAGATCACAGATGAAACAACTCCCTCCGGTTCTTCTCATCATCATTGTCCTGTCCGCAGGCTACCTGCTCTATAATTTTTTTGATTTTAATTTCGGCGGCAACGACGCCGTGCCAAGGGCGGTTACTGCCCGAGGAGAGCTTGCAGCCGACGAGCGGAACACCATTGATGTGTTCCGCAACACCTCGCCGTCGGTGGTCTACATCACCAGCCTGGCGCTGAGGCGTAATTTCTTTTCACTCAATGCCGTTGAGATTCCTCAAGGGACCGGATCAGGTTTTGTCTGGGATGAGAAGGGAAGGGTGGTCACCAACTACCATGTCATTGAGGACGCAAGCCGTATCCAGGTGACCATGTCCGACCACTCCACCTGGAAGGCGGTACTTATCGGTGCGGCGCCTGACAAGGATCTTGCCGTACTTCAGGTTGATGCGCCCAAAAGGCTGCTGCAACCCATTGCCATAGGCGAGTCAAGGGATCTGCTGGTGGGCCAGAAGGTTTTTGCCATCGGCAATCCGTTCGGCCTTGATCAGACCATCACCGCGGGCATTATCTCGGCTCTCGGCCGTGAGATCAAGGCGGTGACCGGTCGCTTGATCCGGGGGATGATTCAGACCGATGCAGCCATCAACCCGGGTAATTCCGGCGGGCCGCTGCTGGACTCCGCCGGTCGTCTGATCGGGGTCAATACTGCAATTTTCAGCCCATCCGGGGCCTATGCCGGGATCGGTTTTGCGGTGCCGGTGCAGGAGGTCAACCGGGTGGTGCCTCAGCTGATCCGCCACGGCAGGGTGGTCAAGCCGGGCATCGGTGCAACCCTTGCCGACGCCCGCCTGGTGAGGGAGCTCGGCCTGGACGGTGTTTTGATTGTTGATGTCCGGCAGGACGGCCCGGCCCACCGTGCAGGCCTGCGGCCCACCCGGCAGCGCGGCAATGACATCCTGCTCGGAGACATCATCGCTAAAATCGGCGGCCGGGAGGTAAAAAACTATGATGATATCCGCGATGAATTGGAACGCTTTCAGGTTGGTGAAGAGGTAATACTCACCATCATCCGTGACGGCAGATCCATGGAGGTGCCCCTCCATCTCACTGCGATTAACTGACCTCTGTTGTTCCGGCCGACTTCCAGGTCATTACCGTTTCAAAGCAGCCTCAATACCCAGGCCCGTTGACTTTTCACCGGAAAAAGGAGTAAAAAAAGATATATGTTACTCAAACCAGGGCAGAACTTATTGTGAACAATTTTATCCGTTTTGTTCCCAACACATTGTCAATCAGTCGGATTTTCTTTGCCCTTTACTTCCCCTTTGCCCCGCAAACACTGTGGCTTCCCCTGGTCCTTGTCAGTGGTTTCAGTGACTTCCTCGATGGCTGGATTGCCCGGCGTTACCAGGTTCAGAGCTGGCAGGGCAGCCTCCTTGACGGCATTGGCGACAAACTCTTTGTCCTCTGTGTCCTGATCACATTTGTTGCAGCAGGAAAAATTTCCGGCTGGTGGCTCCCTCTCCTCCTGGCCCGTGACCTGCTCGTTGCCGGCATAGCCGCCTATGCTGCAGCAATACATTCCTGGGAGGCATTCAGGAAGATGGAGGCCAGGTTGTCTGGAAAACTGGCAACCGGCGGCCAGTTCCTTTTCTTCCTCACAACCATTCTCTTTCCCGCTGGAATTTATCCGGCCCTGGCCATTGCTGTTTGCTTAAGCGTAACTGCCGCCGTTGACTATGGCCGTCTCTTTCTGGCCGAGCAGCAGGTTGCCAAGAAAAAAACATGAGCGAAAGAAAAGATCGTTCGTAACCGCCTCTTCATTGCATGGCTCCTGATCGAAATTACGTGAAATTACGGGGACATAATACTATTAAATTTGCAAGTCTTTTCCTGCAAGACCAGGAATTCCTGGTTTCCTGGCAGCAGGTTCCTTTTACCATTACCCTGCTGCCGGTCACTGTCAATGACTACAAAAAAGGCTAGAAGTTAACTCTCACACCGGCAAGAATATCATGCCGGGCGACGTCAGCCTCGGCACCGTCGATGCTCACGTCTTCTGCCCCAAAGTAGCGATATTTCAGATCAATGGTGATCTGTTCACTCACTTCAAAGCCGGCACCGACCCCGACCTGATAGCTGAGTACAGTGTCATCATCGTTGATACTTGGCACCTCCGATGCAATGATGTCAATGTTGTAGTCATTGACCTCGATTTTCGACAACCCCAGGCCTGCAGTGATAAATGGAGTAAACCCGCTGGTATTGATAAAATCAAAATAGCCGTTGAACATCAGTGAAGTAACCGATGCATCTCCTGAGGAAGAAAAACCGATGCCTCTCATATGTTCAGGGACATCCGAGCCCTTAAACTCACTCTCATCAATATCATGGGTGGCATATAAAATCTCTGCCTCAGCCCTGAACCGGTCAAAATCATAACCAAACGCAGCCCCTGCAGCAAGGCCCGGGTCAAAACTGACCTCAATAGTCACCCCAGGCTCAGACGAGTCATTCAGTTCCGCATCGACGGGACTGTTCATGCCTATGGAGGCGCTCATATAAGGCCCGGACCGGGCATACAGTGACGATGAAAACAACAAGGAAAATACACAACATGAAAGAATCATCAGTCTACATTTCATTTCTCCCTCCTTTATGTACCGAAATATTCGCTCTATCGGCGTCACCACGCCGGCCAAAAGGAAAAACATAACTGTTTGATGCAGTTGAGATTATTTGTTGAAATAGCACATGGATATTTATTTAGTTACCAGCCAAAAAAAATTGCCGGGCGGCCTATCACATCTAGGCAGCCCGGCAATCTATTCAGACCCGCGACTTTCCGTCCCTGTCTTTCGGCAGGTTTGGCTTTATCTTATGGCCCCACTTTCCTATCAATAATTATACGTGAAAAAAAATTGTCGGTCAAGGTGGCTTTAACCGAGGAATGTTTGGGGTCTGTTTAGAAGTGTCTCTTGTTACCTCCCTCCCCGATCACTCCGGTTCATCGTGGCACTGGTCGCAGTCCTGGCCAATGGTCTTGCCGAACTCGGTGGCATGTTCATCGTCGTGGCAGCGGAAGCAGCCGTATCCGTCGTCAGCCTCCTGGTGTCCGAGATGCTGGCGGTAGGTGCCCCAGCTCACTTTCATTTCAGGCCAGACGTTATTCAGATAACCTTCCAGCAGGAAGCCGCCGGAGCGGATCAGTTCTGTTTCGTGGGCGGCGACAAAGTCGTTGTCATGGCGTTTGGCCTGGAGTTTGAGCAGATCTTCGACGATCCGTTCAGTGGCCTCGTCGCGGGTGGCGTAGTCATTCTGCAGAATCGCCAGGGAGTCTTCCCTGATTCCTTCAATCTCCGGATCGATTTTCTTTGCGTACAATCCAAAGTCAACCAGTGACTCCAGCCGGTCGTAGACATGGGTTGGCCTGTTGTGACAGTCGATACAGTCCATGGTCCGCCATTTGAGCTCAACGCCTTCTTCAGGTTCTGCGTCGTCCATGGTGTAGACCTCGGTGATGCCGCCGGGCCGGGTGACCTTAACCTTGCCGATTTTTGTTCGTGTCTTGTTCAGGGCCTGGTACTCAACGATCACATCACGGCTCACGTGCCAGTGGATTCCCTCAAACTGATCGTTGACCGGGTTGCGGCCACCGATGTGCAGGGCAATTTCTTCTATCTCCGGCTCGGTCTGATTGTCGTTGGTGAAACTGATAAATGTCTTGATCTTTTTGCCGTGGAATTTTTCCGGCCAGTGACAGGATTCGCAGGTGTCCCGGGCCGGACGGAGATGCTCCACAGGGGCCGGAATGGGGCGGCTGAAATTGTTGTCGATGGTGGCCTTTACCTGGCGCAGTCCGGAGAGTTTTGCCTGCACATACCATGAGGCGCCGGAGCCGATGTGGCAGGCCACACAGGTCACTTTGGCATGGGGCGAGCGCTGGTAGGCGGTGTACTCCGGATCCATGACCTGATGGCAGACCACTCCACAGAAGTATGGAGAGTCTGTAAAATGATAGCCTTCATAGGCGACCAGGACCAGAATGGTGATATTGATCACCGACAGAACGAGAAAGAGGACAATACCCTTACGATGGCGTTGATCACCAAGGTCAATCTTAAGGTTTTCCATACTGGTCAGGCTGGATTTGAACCATTTCTTACGCCTCAGGTAACAGGAAAGAGGGATAAGGGCCAGACCGAAGAGCATGATGCCCGGAAGAAAGAGAAAGGTGACAATGGCAAAGTAGGGATTGTGAACGAGCCCGCTGATGTGGGCCATCAATCCGAGAACAATGAGTGTGATGGAAACCGTGGTGAGGGCGACTCCGAAAAAACCCAGTGGGGTTTTCCAGGTACAGCTGAGTAAATGGTGCCAGCCGTTCTCGTCGGAATCAGGGGTGATAGTGGTCAACGGCTCAACAGGGGGTTGTTCATTCGGCTCGATGTCGGTCATGTTTCTCCCTCTTGTGAAAGTTATCTGAACAGGGCAAACTATCCTTGTTGCAGGCGCCGGGGAGCAGGTCAGACTGTTGGACTGACTCAGCCCTTTGCCGGCAGCTGTATTGTTCTGCAGGGGGTGGCTGCAGTTTGCGGACCAACCGTAAATGACGGGTTGGTATACAGTTTGTTGGTTTATTCGTTTCTGTGCAGTTCTTTTTGCAGAATGGCAGCGCTTTTTTCACCACTGCTGATAATGCGCTGGAGGATTTCTTTCTGCTCTCCACCAACCTGCTGATCGGTGCAGTAATCGGCCAGAAGCTGGCCGTAATTGATAATGCCATTTTGCAGATTGGTGACTTCGTTAATCATGGTGGAGACCCTGTGCTCCCTGAGTTCTATTGCCGCCCGCCGTTCTTCGTTTTCAGGTACCTTGTCCGGGCTTGAGTTGATAATCTCGACCAGTTCGATAATCTCTTCGCAGCTGCCCTGCGGGGCAGTGAGAGCGTCGTTTGAATTTTCTGATCTGGCGGCGTTTCTGCGCAGGATGATGAGCGGGATAAATGCACGCCTGTAGAGGAGCAGGAGTACCGCCGTGATCACGACAATGAGCAGTCCCATCAAGCCCATGGCCACCTTCTGAAACTGAATGACCTCTCCCTTGAGTTCGGCCACCACTACCCGGTCAAAGCGGAGAAACTGATCGCTGATCAGTCGCAGCCGGTCAATGATTTCCGCTGCCAGTTCCTTGTTGCCGGTATCGTTGGCGAGCTTTTCCAACTGCTGGATCAATTTACTCAGGTCAATTTTCTCCAGCAGGGTCAGCTTGTAATGGGAGGGGATCAGGCTGTTTTCGAGCATCTCATTGTAGCGGTGGTGAAACCCGGTGAAATCTTCTCCGCTGTTTTTCAGCAGGGAGGCGTCGCCGAGCAGGATTCCCTCAACGGTTTTGTCGCGAAGGAGAGTGTAGCGGAAGATGATCTGTTCGCTTTCACCAATAGCTGAGCTGTAGCGGTTTGTCAGGTTATTCTGCCTCAGGGCAGTGAGAAGGAGCAGCCCGAGCAGGATACCAATGAGAACAAAGGTGGCAACAATCAGTTTAGGCAGCGATTTCATTATCACTTTCCTGTGAGTCTGCCTTGCTGCAGTTCGTTTTCACCTTGCAGGTGGTGCAGCTGGTTTCAGGTGATGCCAGGGCCTGTTCCTCCTTTTTGACACTGCACTCAAGAATGATGTCAAACTCTTCATTATCCAGGGTTTCTACCTGGAGAAGAATTTCGGCAAGATTTTTCAGCATGCAGTGTTCCCGTTTGAGTATGGCTAAAGCCTCGTCGTAGCAGGTGGAGAGCAGCAGCTTGACTTCGCTGTCAATAAAGCGGGCTGTGTCTTCACCCATGGGTAGCCTGCCCCCCGGGCCGTCAAGAAATCCTCCGCTGTCAATGGCAAAGGCCTGGGGGCCCATTTTATCACTCATTCCCCATTTGCAGACCATGTCGGCGGCAATTTGAGTTGCGGTGAGGATATCGCCCTGTGCACCGGTTGATCGATGGGAAAAGACAAACTCTTCAGCCGCACGACCTCCCATGAGAGTGGTGATCTTGTCGTGGAGATAACCATAGGTGTATGAGTGCCGGTCATTCATGGGCAGCTGCTGGGTCTGGCCGAGGGCCAGGCCGCGGGGAATGATGGTGATTTTATGCAGGGGGTCGGATTCCGGCAGGTTTTTGGCAACAATGGCATGACCCGCCTCATGGTAAGCGAGGATTTCCCGGTCCCGTTCAGTCATGACCATGCCTTTTCGTTCAACACCCATCAGGATACGGTCACGGGCTCTGTCAAAATCACTGTTGTCCACCTGCTTTTTTTTCTTTCTGGCAGCGAGCAGCGCAGCCTCATTAATCAGGTTGGCCAGTTCCGCACCTGTGAAGCCGGGGGTTGAGCGGGCTATGGTTTCAAAATCCACATTTTCTGCCAGTCTCACCTTCTTGCCGTGAACTTCGAGAATTTTAATTCGTCCCTTGACATCGGGCGGCATGATATTGATCTGGCGATCGAAGCGGCCGGGGCGTCTCAGGGCGGAGTCGAGGATATCAGGCCGGTTTGTGGCGGCAAGGACAACGATGGTGTCCTCACTTGAAAACCCGTCCATTTCAACAAGCAGGGCATTAAGGGTCTGGCCACGCTCATCCTGACCACCGGCTGAGGAACCGCTGGAGCGACTGACGCCAACGGCATCGATTTCGTCGATAAAAACGATGCAGGGGGTGTTTTCCTTGGCCTCCTGAAAGAGATCGCGAACCCTTGAGGCGCCGACACCAACAAACATTTCAACGAAATCGGAACCGGAAAAGGAGTAAAAGGGAACCTTGGCTTCTCCTGCAATGGCTTTGGCCAGATAAGTTTTGCCGGTGCCGGGAGGTCCCTGGAGAAGGATGCCGCGAGGGATCACGGCACCGACCCGTTTAAAGTTGTCAGGGTGTTTGAGGAACGAGACCACCTCTTCCAGCTCTTCCTTGGCCTCGGGAATGCCGGCGACATCGTCAAAGGTGATGCGCAGATCTCCTGAGTCGGGACTGATGAGCTTGTCGCTGGCAAATTTTGATTTTTCTTCTTTTTTACGACGATGCAGTGAAATCCAGACCACCAGGATCAGGGTGAGAATAATAAAGGCGATGACTGTCTGGTAAATCAGGGTGAAGCGGTCCTCTTTGACCACAACTCTGATATTTTTACCGCGGACGCGCTCCAGGAAACGGCTGGCATCGGGAACTGTGGTCACATAGGTGTGGCCGTCATTGTCAGTGAAGGCAACCCGGTTACCGGTAAATTCAAGGCTGGCTACCTGGTTGTTGTTGAGGCGTTCAATGACCTCACTGTAATCCTGTTTGGGATGGCGGTGTTCCATGAACCAGAACAGCGACAGGAACATGGCCAATGTGAAGAAGAGGAAGAGAGCGAGAAGGTTGCGAATCAGTACGGCCATCTAAGATGTTCTCCGGGGTAGAGACGGTTTGTGGTCAGATACCCAGTAATAATCGGGGTCCCTGCCAGAGTTTGAGAGTAATATCCTTTGTAGGCTACCTTTAAAAATTGCCTTTCAGGCCAAACTCCTCGTTACGAAAAAAATTTTATGCCCGGAATAATTAAGGTAAGCCGAGCACTTTGTCCTCGGAATATCTTTTATATGCCTGTGGTAAAATTTTTTTCGCGCCTCGATTTTGACCTGGAATACTAATTTTTCAAGGTTCCCTATAGAGAATATAAAAAAAGCCGGAAGGATACAAATCCTCCGGCTTTTTTTTTTGATATTACTTCAGGGATTGCAGCATGGGCCGCCCCGGATCGTTCTTTTAGTGACCGGGCAAAGGTCTTATTTATCAGACTCCGCTCACAGCCTTGAACCAGCTTGCTGCCAGTTGCAGGGGGCCACCGGCCTGAATCATTGCGCTTGCCAGACAGGCGAGACTCCAGAGACCGATAACAGCGCCGAATGCAGCGATGGAGATGGCGGCAAGTTTACTAACTTCGGCCTCAACACTGGTGTTTTCCCTGGCTTGTACATCGGTGCGTTGTCTGGTGAGTGCGGTATCTTTCATTTTGGGCTCCTTGCTGGCTGTTTGTATGTGAAGTTATTTTATAAATTTAGTCAGTTGTATATTAGATTCCGTTGACCGCTTTGAACCATGAGAAGACAAATGACAGGGGGCCACCGGCTGAGATCATGCCGCCGATCATGCAGGCTACAGCCCATGCACCGATGGAAAGTGTTCCGATAGCAGTAGCACCAAAAAAGACCTGGGCAACCAATTCTTCAGTTCTTTCCAGTTCCTGGCTTCCTGCTTGAACGGTTTCTTTGGTTTGTGTTGTGCTATTCATCATCTTCTCCTTTACGTTTCTTTCGGTGTGGAAGGTGGTTTCTCGTATTTGTCTTCTCTGTTGCACGAGGTGTGCCAGAAAGAAAGAAAATGGATATGCGAAAACGCGAATGCTGTCTAACTGTCTTATAAGTCTGGAATAAAATTGTTGTCGCAAGGTCCCGCGAGGTTGGCAGGAGGCTGGTGGAGTAGGTTTTAGTCTGTTTTCATGTAAGGGGAGGCCGGGAGGAAAGTGTTGCAGAACTGTCGCAAAAGTGTTGCGCTGCAGTTTCTGCAACACTTATTTGGTGCGGCGCGACACTTTTGCGACACTCAGGTCGATGTCGTAGCGTTGCATTTTCCGGTAAAGAGTGGAGCGGTCCATTCCGAGAATGCGGGCAGCCTTTGCCTTGTTGCCCCGGGTGAGCTTCAGGGTTGCGATAATAAGTTCATCCTCGGGGCGGTCGGGTATGGGATTGAGCAAGGGAACAGCGGTGTGTTCAGCTGGAGAGGCATGGGATTGGATATGGTCGGGCTGCTCTTCCAGTGCCGGACTTCGCAGGTCTTCCGGCAGGTGGGAGAGGAGCAGGGTTGGTCCATCGCAAAGTACACAGGCTCTTTCCATGACATGGCGCAGCTCTCTGATATTACCGGGCCAGGAGTAGTTGTGCATGGCCTCGGTCACCTGGTCGGAGGCTGAGGTGATCTGTTTGTTCAGCTCTGTTCTGAATTTTTCCATGAAGTGGCTGATCAAAGCGCTGATATCGGACACTCTTTTGCGAAGAGGGGGCAGTTGGATTTCCACCACCTTGAGACGGTAATAGAGATCCTCACGAAACTCACCTTTGGAGACCTTTGCCTGGAAATCGACATTGGTCGCGGCAATAATGCGTACATCGACACTCACCGGTGTGTCCCGGCCCACCGGGGTAAAGGTTTTTTCCTGGAGAAAGCGCAGCAGTCTCAGCTGTGTCCTTGGTGAAATGTCGCCTATTTCATCGAGAAAGAGAGTCCCCCGGTCGGCCTGGAGGAGCCTGCCGGGCCGGTCCCTGTCGGCTCCTGTAAAGGCGCCTTTGCGATGACCAAAGAGTTCGGACTCCATGAGTTCTTCTGGAATAGATGCGCAGTCCACCTTGACCAGCGGTTTGTCACGGCGGCTCGATTCACCATGCAGCGCCTCGGCTGCCAGTTCTTTTCCAGTGCCGGATTCACCGGTAACGAGCACCGCTGTATCGACCTTGCCGACATTTTCGATGAGCCTGTAGACTTCCTGCATGACATCACTTGACCCGATATAACCATGAAATCGGGTGCGATCCCCGGATTCAGTCATTTTTTCAGGAAGTGTAATGTCGCGGGCGACGATAACCACGCCATGGGAAGTATCATTTTCAGCCATCAGGGGGGCGGCATTGAGGCTGATCATCCGCATTTGACCGTCCATGGTTGGACATTCCACCTGGTGCTCATGTACCTCGGAGCCATCCTGCAGGACACTTCTGGCATCATCGAGACAGGCCAGAGAGATATCTTCGGGCAGATCACTGAGGTCGGTGAACTCCTCCACTCCCTTATCTTTCAGCCATTTGCGTGCTGTGGGGTTCATCTCGACGATGCGCATATCGGAATCAACGGTGATGATCGCATCACTCACCGAGCGGAAGATGGCTTCCAGGTAGTGACGGTATTTTTCGTTTTCCTGGAGCAGGATTTTGGCTTTGTTTTCAAGCTGCCAGTGAGTCAGAGCCTGGCGGGTAAAGCGGAGCAGGGTCTCTTTGTTGACCGGTTTTGAAATATAATCAAAGGCCCCGTATCGAACCGATTCGGCAGCGGTTTCAAGGTTTGGAAAACCGGTGATCATCACCACCGGACAGACGATGCCCGATTCACGCAGCTGTTTGAGGAGATCGGTGCCCATAGCACCTTCAAGGACAATATCACTGATGACGAGATCAAAGCTGTTTTCTGCAACAGCGGCCAGTGCTCCGGACAGGGAGTCGACGCAGGTGACGTTCTGATAACCCTCCCGGTTGAGAAACATCTGAAAGGTGAGGCGGATGGACTCCTCGTCATCGACAATCAGTATTTTGGCGTCCTGAAGTTCCATTGAGCTGCTTACCGGGTTGGCAGGGGAAGGGTGATGATCATTTCGGTGTACTGGTTAAGGCGGGAGTTGACCAGGATGTCGCCGCCGTGATCCTTGATGATGCCGTAGCTGATGGAAAGCCCCAGCCCGGTTCCTTCACCAGACGGTTTGGTGCTGAAGAAGGGGGTGAACAGCTTTTCAAGAATCGACTGCGGCATACCGGTTCCCTGGTCCCTGACCCGGATCTGGTAGACCTGCAGTCCCTCTTTGTCGGCCAGGAAACAGCTGATGGAAAGTTTCTTTTCCGGGTCGTTGCCGCTGAATCGTTGGTTGAGGGCGTAGCGACTGTTGCTCAGGAGATTGAGAATGACCTGCTGCATCTGTCTGAAGTTGCCACCGATGTGGGTCCGGTTCTCCGGGAAATCGGTTGTCAGCTGAATGCCGTCCTTTTTCAGCTGGTGTTGAATCAGAGAGAGGCTCTCGCTGATAACCTCAACCGGGTCGATCAGGTCACGGCAGTCGCCGCCTTCTCTTGCAAAGGAGAGGAGATTGTGAATAATAGTGGCGATTCGGTCACCCTCCGCAACAATTTTTTCCAGCAGCGCGGCCTGGGATGAGTCCTTGTCGGAATCGTCGAGCAGCAGCTGGGCAAAATTGATAATGCCGTTGATGGGATTGTTCACCTCGTGAGCCACCCCGGCGGCGAGTTCGCCAATGGCGGCCAGTTGGGCGGTACGCATGGAGTCCACCTTGCGCCTCTCATCGCCGGTAAGTTCCCTGGCATGGAGCATGATCTTGTTGATGGAATCGTCACTCTCCTTGATCGGGGTGATGGTCAGCTGGTATTCACCGGTAAAGCCGGGCAGTCGTGTCTCTTCAACACGGGGCCTGCAGGTGAGGAGAAATTCTTCCAGGGGGCATTTGATATGGGGCCAGCGTCCGCCGTGGATGATCTTGCAGATTCCCTGGCCAATGATCTCCTGCCGCTCTTTGCCGGCAGCACGCATGGTTGCCGGGTTGGCCTCTATGATGATGCCGTCGGGTCTGACCACCAGAACCGGATCCTGAAAGGATTGGCAAAGTTGTTCCCAGAGCGATGCGTGGCTGTCCTTTGCCGGATCGCCGCAACAGGTGGATGTGAGGGTGTTGTCTTTTGTGGTGTTTGAGTTTTTTGCAGTCATTGTCGAATCAGTTGAGGGCTGAGATGAGCCGTTGATTCACTACTATAACACATGGGATGCTCAAATTTGAAGTGAAGAAGAGATAAGGAAAGGGTATAGGGTATAAAGGTGTAGGGTGTAAGGTATAAGGTGCAGGGTGTAGGGTTGACGGTATAAGGTTGAAGGACAGAGGGTGTTGATGGTGAGCGGGGAAGTTGATCATACGGTTTTTATGGCTCTGGCGCTTGAGCAGGCCGAAGAGGCGCTGGGGCGTGGTGAGTTTCCTGTTGGTTGCATCCTGGTCCATGACAATGAAGTGGTCGGCCATGGCAGAAGAGAGTCCTCCACAGGAAATGAACTTGATCATGCCGAGGTCATGGCCCTGCGGGCCTTTATGGCCGATGAGGATCATCCTCCGCCATGCGAGGTGACGGTATACTCTACCATGGAGCCCTGCCTGATGTGTTTTTCAACCCTGGTCCTCAATGGATTTCGCAAGGTCGTGTATGGGTACGAGGATGTTATGGGAGGGGGTACCAATCTTCCTCTGTCCCGGCTCAATCCTCTTTATAGAGAAATCAGGATGCAGATCGATGGAGGTGTGTTGCGCCGGGAGAGTGCAGCGCTCTTTAAACGGTTTTTTGAAGATCCGCAAAATAACTACTGGCATGATTCCCTGCTGGCCCGTCATACGCTTGAACTCAATATAGAAGAAATGTGAATATCGTAATGGGCGCAGACGATTGATCTGAGCTCCTGGTCCTCTACTCAAACAGTATAATTTCAGAAAATGTCACTTTATCCAAAGACTGTCGGTTTTCAGACCGGGGAGCGTAATGTCTTTTTCCATATCCTCACGGCCTGTAATCTTTCCTGTCGCCACTGCTATATTAATAAGGAGCAGCATGGCACCGAGACCCTTTCGCGAGAGACCATGGAGCAGTGGATCGAGCTTTTTGCGAGTCCCGGCACAAAGTCAAACATGATTTTTCTCGGTGGAGAACCCACCATGCACCCTGATCTATGCCATGGTATTGCCAGGGCCAAGGAGGTGGGTTTTGACGTGACGGTGGACTCCAATGGTTATCTCTTTCACGATCTGTTGGATAGAACAACACCGGCCCAGCTTGACTACCTGAGCTTCAGCCTCGACGGACCGACAGCGGCAATCAACGACCCCATACGTGGTGAAGGGGTCTTTGAGGTTTGTACAGACAACATGAAACAGGCGGTGGCGGGCGGTTTTTCAGTGAGCGTCATCTACACCGTATCGAGCCTCAATATTGACCATCTCTCCGGTATGATACCGTTGCTTGAAAAGATCGGCGTAAAACGGTTTTTTATCCAGGTCATCGGTCTGCGCGGAAAACCCGGTAAATGCGGTCCCGGGGAGGGCCGGGAAAAAGACGGCGGAGAGTGGCAGGTCTCACCTGAAAAATGGCTTGAGACTGTTCCTGATGTGGCAATGTCCGCTGCCGAGCGGGGAATCCATGTGACCTATCCCAAGGTCTACCTTGACCGGGATGAACCTTTTGAGTGTGCAGGAGTTGCTGCCGAAAATTATTTCATTTTTCCCAACGGCAGAGTCTATCGTTGTCCGCTGTGCGAAGACCACCCCATTCATGGTCACACCATTGAAAACACAAAACTTGTCGACACCCCCGGGTTAACCGAGCGTCAATTCTTCACCCTGGATATTGCGGAAGGTTGTGTGATGAACAAGCTCCTCCAGCCCGACAATATTGTCTATGATGACAAAGGTGATCCGCTGCACCGTATTTCCTGCTGTCTGCTCAAGCAGGAGGTCAGACCATTAAACAGGCGCTGAGTTTTGTAGTGGAAGTATTCATGTCGGAAATAGTTTAATTCCTCAGAAAATAATCAGAGTGGTATGACTTCATCAAAAAGAATTGAATGCCGTCTTGTCGTGAACCAGGGTGGTGAAAGCTGTAATTTACTGGCCGAGGCCAGCGGTCTGCCCAAGGGGCGGATTAAAGTTGCCATGGCCAAGGGGGCGGTCTGGCTCAACCAGTCGGGAAAAAAGGAGCGGCGTCTGCGTAAGGCCAAGTTCCGGGTCGTCCCGGGAGATCGACTGCAGCTCTGCTATGACCCGGATATCCTGGCCCTGAATCCGCCGCGGCCGCTTTGCCTGGACTGGAGGGAAGATTACAGTCTCTGGTATAAGCCTCCCTGGCTTCTTACCCAGGGCAGTCGTTACGGGGATCACTGTTCACTTCTTTACCTGGCCCAAAAAGAAAAGCCGCATACTCAGTTCAAGCTCATTCATCGTCTGGACAGGGAGGCAGCTGGTCTTGTGGTTCTGGCCCATCATCGCCAGGCAGCAGCGGCTCTGTCAGAGCTTTTGAAAAGTGGTGGTATGGAAAAACGTTATCTTGCCGGAGTCTCAACTGTTGCGCAAATTCCCGGGGATGGACTGGTGCTGGATACGCCCCTTGATGGAAAGGCGTCCCGCACCGAAATTATCAGGGCAGTGGATATGGATTCGGGAGGCGGCAGTTTTCTGGATATCCGCCTGCACAGCGGCCGTCAGCATCAGATCCGGAGGCATCTGTCTCAATGGGGGCATCCCATTATGGGGGATCCTCAATACGGTGACAAAAAGAGTTCAAAAAGTAACAATCCCATGATGCTCTGGGCCTGGGGGCTTCGTTTTGAGTGTCCGCTCAGTAAAGTAAATCGTAGATACACCCTGCCGGCGAAGCAGTGGCCATCATTTTTACCGGCTGAACTTCGACCTTCCTGGTAGAGATTGTCGCGGTTGTCAGCAGCAATACTGAAGCCTGCCGATCCACCGAAAAAACTATTTTGGAGGCCTGCCGAAAAGAAGAGACAGGTAAATTCCCGCCTCGTAGAGGAGAAAGAGAGGGCCGGCCAGCAACCCGGTGGCCATGAAATCGCCTGCTGTCAGGAGAAAGGCAAGGACAACGATGGCACCGTAAAAGTAGAGTCGCTTTTTCCTGAAATAGCTGGATTTGATCAGGCCGCCTTTGCCGGCCATGACCATGAGAAAGGGGATCTGGAAAGAGAGGCCGAATGCCAGGATGGTACGGGCGACAAATGCCAGGTAAAGGCCGAGTTTGGGCAGCGGTTCGAGGCTGCTGCTGCCGTAGCTCATGAAATAGGACAGCATTTTCGGCAGCACCGAGAAAAAGCCGAAGGCGCCGCCGGCGCCAAAGAGCAGGGACGCCCAGAAGACCACAAGGACACCGAACTTTTTTTCGTTTTTTTTCAGACCGGGTGAGATAAACATCCAAACCTGGTAGAGAACCACCGGAAAACTGGCCACAAGGCCGGTGAGGATCGACAGCTTGAGGTAGGAGAGAAAGGCCTCGGGAAGATTGGTATACACCATCTTGTCGATCAGGGGCGAGGCGGCAAAGAGTGGTGCCGTAAAGGCGGCGGCGATTTCTTTGGAAAAAAAGTAGGCTGCGCCGCTGCACAGCGCAATGGAGACAAAAATCTTTATCAGGCGGTTGCGCAGTTCCGCATGATGCGGTGCAAAGGTTTCCAGGCTTCTTGCCAGCATGATCAG
>JBDLID010000011.1:0-40682 GCA_039715055.1 Thermodesulfobacteriota bacterium
TGATCACTCGCAACATTTGGCCATTGTAGGCTGAAAATCGGTAAACATTGTCTACAGGCCACCTTGAAAAATTGCCTTTTTGTCCAAACTCTTCGTTATGAAATAAATTTTACACCCGGAAGAATAAAGGTAAGCCGAGCACTTTGTCCTCAGAATATCAAATATATGCGTGCGGTAAAATTTCTCTCATTCCTCGATTTTGAACAAAAATTCTAATTTTTCAAGGTACCCTACAGTGGTGAGTAAAAATCCTTATTCCATACCGACAACGCGTTTTGCCGCCTTGAGGTAATTGACGTTTTCAAGGTCGTTGATTTCAAGCTTGTCAATAACCTCTTCCATGGCAGCGTAATCCTCGCTTTCGACGCAGGTGGTTTCAACCATTGCCCCGTTAAAAAGAATCCTGCCATACTCACAGATAACACCGGCAACAGAGAAACCATAACGCTCTTTGTGGACATCTACGCTGACGACATCGTCGGTGGTTTTGAGCAGTTCGATGAACTCTTCAAAGGTATAAGTCGGCTGGCTGAGTTCAAGTTTCGCCTGGAGATATCCAAGGATGGTGGACAGCTCTTCCTGCTTAACGGGAAACTGGAATTTTCCGCTGGGCTGGAAAATCTCATAGCCGGTATCAGTTTCACCAACTTTGAGTTTGATGTCGAGCAGGCCGTCGCGAATCTTGACGTTGGCCTCGTTGGTGTGACGGGACGGGATGTAGGTCTCACCGCTCTGGCGAACCTTGAAAAGGGTCGCCTGGGCCTTCCACATGGCCGGTTTGACGATATCTATGATACCCTGGCCAAAAACTCGGAATTCAGCACGGGGGACTATTTTTTCGGCATCTTCGGCCGAGGTGGCCTTATTTGCATCATAAACACCCATTTTTTTCTCCTTGGTTGATTTTTGTTATTGATAGAACTCAGCCAGCAAGGGTTGGAGTTTTTTTCTGGAAATGCCAAGATTTCCCTGGCGATGGAAACTGATAAATACACCACCTTTCTCCTGTTGACCCGGATACTCAATGGGGGTCAGGTCGAGAGAGTTGTTCTGTAGACAGGCCAGCAAGTTATCATGGCCCTCTTTTGTCCGGCAATAAATCACCAGATCCCTGTTGAAGTCAGGATTTGTATAGGCATTCATGGAGAGCAGTACCTCCAATTCGCAACTTGCCGCATAGGTCATAAATCCGGAGAGGAGGTCATTATCCAGTTCCTGCCACTGGCTGACCGGTAAAAGGGCAGAACTGATTCCACAGCGCACTGTCTCAAACTGAAATTGTTTGTAATCTTTGCGCAGTAGATCGCCGGTGGAAAGGCCTGTGACACTGAACTTTTCCCTTTGAATGTTGTCAAAAAACTCCTGCCGTGACAATGAACAGAGAGGAAGTAATTTTTCAGCAGCTTCGATATCTGCACCGGTTACCCGGCCTGCTTCCGGAGCAAGGTTCACCGTATCAAGCAGGATCGTGCCTGCGAGAAGGATCGCTGTATCTTCTTCAATTTCAACACCTGTTCTGCTGAATTCCTCAGCGACAAGAGTGGTCGTTGAACCGACCAGCCGGATTTTTCGTGGTGCGGCATCCTCGTACATTCCTTCATCATTATGATGATCAAGAACAGCTGAGACATTTGAGTTATATTTTTCAAGAGTCGGACCAAGCTTATTATGATCTACAAGAACAAGGCCTGCATCAGCCGCCATCAGTTTGCCAAAATCAACCTCATCAAAGAAAACAAGGTCTTCAAGGTTAATTCCAGCTTCCTGAAACACATACACCGCCTCAGTACGCAGTTTAAAGTCTGCACGGGGGATCGGCATGACTGGCAGGACAACAGCGTCAGCATCCTTCTCACTCAACAGGCAGCCATAGGTGATGGCTGAAGCCATAGAGTCAAGATCAGCGGCCTCATTGCCGATAATTACCTGTTGAGCGTTGTTTTTATTTGCCTTTGCGGCAGCAAGATATTTTTGCATGGAGCTCATAACCTGAAGTCCTTTTGGAGTGAATGCATTTGTGTTTGTTTCCTGTCGTTGCCTGCTTATAAACATATGCTACGATAATTTTATGTACCTGGTCCAACTCTATTTACCTGTGATTTAACTGAGTAGATCATTTTTTGACCGAGTAGCGCTCTCTGGAGGTTGTTCTGTGACCACATCGTTATTCTTTTTGTTGTGTTCTTCCTCATCTCCTGCCCCCAGGTTGCTCTTCAGTATTTTTTTAGCGATATCAGCGCAGTACATGTTGATATGGTTTAGGGCATCCATCAGTTCCATGTGAATTGAATGGGTTTCCACGGACGCCTCCTTCATGGCCAGCATACGCTCCAGGTGATGTTTGCGCAGACGGGAATCAAAATGTGCATACCGGGACTTTTTCTTTTTTACCTTTTTGGCAAGGGAGACATCCATTTTGGTCATTACCTGCTTGAGGCGGTCAAGCTGTTTCCCAACTTTTCCGTGGTAGAGGACAAGCTCTTTCCTGCCTTCCTCTGAGAACTCTACGCCAAGGCGTTCTTTCTTTTTTACAAGGGGGAGAATCTGCTTGATGATGACATCACCAATTCTTTCCATGGAATCCAGCAGAGCTATAAGAGCATTGACTTCTGTACCCTGTCCCTTTGCCAGTTCCTGGCGACTGATGTCCAGAAGGTAGGTCCTGATCCGCTCTTCCAGGAAGTTGATTTTTTTTTCGCGCATCTCTACCCCTTGCAGGAGATTGAGCTGTACCGGGTAAATTTGATCCCTTTGCGGTTTGTCAGAGATAAAGGGTATTATGGCCGCATTGTGCATTCTGCCGAGAATTTTGGCCATCCTGGCAATTTCAGCACTTGCAAGCTGAAGGGCGATTGCCGGGGTTGCAATAATTGAATCATCAAGATGCCAGGTTACAGGATCAAGCCCCTTCTCCCTGGGTTCTTCCGGCAGAACACGGAGAATGAACCGGGCAAAAAAACCGATAAATGGAAGGAAAATTAAGCCGACTGCAATATTGAAGATGGTGTGGGCATTGGCAACCTGTCTGGCTGTCTGCGAATCAAACGATGAGGCTATGGTGCGTGTCAGATCAGCAAATTGGGGAATCCAGAAGATAAAAATCAGCACCCCGCCTACATTGAACAGGACGTGGGCAAGGGCAACCCGTTTAGCTTCTCTTGCCGTACCAATGCTGGCAAGTCCGGCGGTAACACAGGTGCCGACATTTGCGCCTAGAATTACAGGGATACCAGCATCCAGTGTGATCAATCCCTGTTGCGCCAGGACGATGACCACACCGGTGGTGGCGCTGGAACTCTGAACCAGAGCAGTAAAGGCAGCGCCTGCAAGAACACCCATGAAAGGACTTTCCAGGCTTTTCATGACCTCGATGAATTCCGGATAATTGCGGAGCGGCCTCATGGTGTCGCTCATCATTTTCATTCCGTAAAACAGAATGCCGAAACCAAGCAGGATATCACCGATACTTTTTGTGTTGTCGCTTTTGCCAAACATCCGGAGCACAAAACCGACAATGATCATGATCACCGCATAGTCGGTGAGCTCGAACGCAACCATCTGGGCGGTTATGGTGGTGCCAATATTGGCGCCAAGGATAACACCAAGAGATTGGGTAAAGGTCATCAACTCAGCCTGGACAAAACTGACCAGCATGACGGTGGTGGCGCTGGATGACTGGATGACCATGGTGACAAAGGCACCAATCAGCAAGGCGATTAAGTTGTTTTTGGTCAGCGTTGCCAGAATTGAACGCATCTTGTTGCCGGCCGATCTTCTCATGCCGTTGCTCATCTTTTCCATGCCGTACAGGAAAAAGACAAGGCCTCCGAGCAGGCCTACAATCAGCATAACCCATGAAAGTTTCTGGGGTTGATTGTCTGCAGCATGCAGCAAGGCAGGCGAAAACAGAATCGCTGTCAGTGTCGTCGGAATAGTCACCGACAAGGTTGAATTTTTGTCTGGCTGAATTTTGTTGTCCTCTGGATTGCAGAAATCTTTTGATTCAGTTCTCAGGTTTTTTCCTGCCGTCGAATTGGTGTACCACCGTACTGGTGTCAGTTGATTGACTCCGCTTCAGCAGGCAATGCTGTTTATCTCCAGGTAAGGTATGTCACGTTTGAGGTTTTTCTGTTTATGCGACAGTTAGAAATAAAAAAAAGTCTCAGTTTTTGAATCCTGATGTTGGCTCAACACCACACGATCTTAGAGTTTTGATTTGAATTTTTACTGTGTACTGCTATCATCAGAACATCTTAACCAATATATTAAGGTACCCTTAATTCTTTTGCTGTTCAGGTGAATAATAATCATCACTCTCTTCAATCGTAGGGCCAGGGAAAACGTAAATCAAATTAAAATACGAAATCTGACACATAAGAGTTACTTATGAACTGCGATCAACTCCGTACATTCCAGGCGGTTGCCACCAGCGGCAGCTTTACCAAAGCCGCCCGGAGGCTGTTTTTAACCCAGCCAGCTGTCAGTCAGCAGATCCAGTCTCTGGAAGCCTCGTTGGGGGTAAGGCTGTTTGATCGATCGAGCAAGAAAATTCATCTGACAAGGGAAGGGGAGATGCTGCTCGCCAGGACCAGTAAGGTTACTGCCGAGTTTCAAAAGATTGAGAGTTTATTTGAAGAGCTTTCCAACCTCAACAAGGGCAAGCTGAAAATCGGTTCCAGTGCTGTTTTGGGAACGTATTTCCTGCCTTGCCCCATTGGCAAGTTTAACAGCGAATATCCGTGCATTGAGATCAACCTGCATGCTGGAAATTCTCATAAGGTGATTTCCATGCTCCTCAATAATAAGATCGAGTTTGGTTTTGGCGGCCTGGTGGAGAATGATCCAAAGATAGGCTATACCATGATTCACCAGGAGCGGTTTGTGGCGGTGATGGGAAGCCAGCACCCTCTAACCGATAAAAAGACAGTTATTACAAAATCCTTGAAAACAGTCCCCTTTATCCTGCGCGAAAAGGGTACCAGAATTCGTCGTGATGTGGACGATTGGCTTACCAGTGTTGCCGACTCTTTTTCCCCTGAGTGTTTTATTGAACTGGAAAATGTGGAGACAGCCAAGAGACTGGTTGAGGAGGGCCATGGCATTACAATTGTTCCAAGAGTTGCAGTTCAGAGAGAGTTGGATTCTGGCCTGCTCAGGGCTGTCGAGTTACCCAATCTTGACCTGAACGCATCATATTATCTCTACTATCCAAAACACCGAAAATTTTCCCGGGCTGCCCGGACATTTCTGGCTCTGCTCCCGCAGACAGTTTCCCTGACCCACAGCGAAAATCTTGATACCGTGCCGATGTGACCAAAGCAGCTGGAGTCTGTTGCCCTCAAGGCAGTTATCAAAAATTTAAATTTATCAATGGATGCTTTCATGGTTCAGAAGCAAAATATCATTAATCGACCATTACGCAGATCGCCGTCACCCATTCTTATGGTGCTATTCTGTGTCCTTTTTTTCCTTCAGCCGGCACACTCCAAAACGAACAATGTTGCCGGTTCAGTAGACGGTGAACCGAGACATGCCCTGGTGATCGGCAATGGAAAGTATAAGAATGCTCCTCTGAAAAACCCTGAAAACGATGCCGGGGATATAGCGGCAGCGTTGAAAATGAACGGCTTTCAGGTCAAACTGCTCAACAATGCGAGCCAGCGGCAGATGGGTGACGCCATTCGCTTGTTCACTAAAAATCTGCAAAAAGGCGGGGTAGGGCTCTTCTACTATGCAGGGCACGGCCTTCAGGTCGGCGGCACCAACTACCTTGTTCCGGTTGATGCCCGGATTGAAACAGAAACAGATGTCAGATATAACGCCATCCCGGCTGGTTTGATTCTCGGCAAGATGGAAGACGCCGGCAACAGTATGAACATTGTCATCCTTGATGCCTGCCGAAACAATCCCTACTCACGAGGTTTCCGCTCGGCCGAGACCGGTCTTGCCCGCATGGATGCCCCCACCGGCTCCATTATTGCCTATGCCACCGCTCCCGGCTCTGTTGCCGCAGACGGGTCGGGGCGTAACGGCATCTACACAAAGTCCCTGCTCAAGCACATCAATGAGCCGGGTCTGACCATCGAGCAGGTTTTCAAGCGTGTCACCCAGAGTGTGGTCGATGAGTCGGGACGTAAGCAGGTGCCCTGGGTGTCGAGTTCTTTTTTTGGTAATTTTTATTTTGTTGATGAACTTCATATCATGCAGGAAGCTGAGAAATCTTCTGTCAAGGCAGTACAACCAACGGCTGTTCATTCCAGCCAGGTGGAACTGGTTTTCTGGCAGTCCATCCAGGACTCCAATGACCCTGCCATGTATAAGGCCTATCTTGACCAGTACCCCAAGGGCGACTTTGTCAAAATTGCCAGACTCAAGCTTGTTGGTGTACAGCCGGCCAGTAAAACTGTGCGGCTGGAAAAAGGCGGTAATTCAGATGAAAAAAAAAGTGTTGGGGTGAAAAAAGGGGATAAAAAAGTTTTCCAAAATAACTATACAGAGAAAATAGCAACCGGCCGGGTAACCGTTTCTGCAAGTCCTGATGACTCAAGGGTCAGGATACTCAATATCAGCCCCCGTTATCGCCCAGGAATAAAACTTCTTCCCGGCCAATATCATCTGGAGGTGAGCCGTTCCGGTTATCAAACCGCCAAAAAATGGATAGCGCTGAAGAAGGGAGATCATCTCACTGTTGAGATACGTCTGAAAAAAGAGATGAGACCGGAACCTGTCCCGGCTGTCAAGAAGACCAGCAAATCCAAAGATCGCTTCATCGTCTATGACAACGGTACGGTAAAAGACCACAAGACCGGATTGTTGTGGGCTGTACGAGATAATGGTCATCAGGTTGACTGGAAAGGGGCAAAACGCTATTGTGAAAATTATAGAGGGGGCGGTTACAGCGACTGGCGGGTACCGACGCACGACGAGTTGATGGAGCTGTATCGTGCTGGTATAAAAAATAAATCTGGTAAAAACAATAGTGTTATCAATGTTCCCTATTTCGCATGGGCTTCGGAAACATACCGGTCTGAATTCGCCTATTTCGATTTCAGACTCGGCATGCGTGCCTGGACCCCGATGAATTATACGAGTCGTCCACATGTGTTGCCTGTACGCAACGCTCCTTGATAGAGGGAAACACGATAGCAGAGGAGTAGGTTGGGTTCACCGAGAACCGGGCATAAAAGCGCAGCGTAACCCAGGTAAGCGAAGCATAAGACTTCGACAATTTCAGAGTTAACCATTGATCCAGAGACGCTTGAGTTAATGGCATTGAGTTTCAATTGGCAAAGTAGTTTTATTTCCTGCTCATGTTTTTACCCTCTTAAGTGTCAACAAAGCGATATCAGGCGGGCAGGACAGGCGCATGGGCATCAGAAAGGAGCCGACTCCCTTACTGATAAATCCCCATCTCTTCTCCGTTTCGGCAAAAAGACCTGTTCTTCCTCGGTAGCGCGGACTGCAGGGAACCCAGGGAGCCCACTGGGTAAAAGGGACACGAACCTGTCCCCCATGGGTATGGCCGGAGAGAATCAGACGAACCGGATCATCATCTGTCAGACTCCCATTAACATCCGGATTATGTGACAGGAGCACCACCATCTCTTCGGAGCCAAGGCCGGCCAGGGTCTTCCTGCTGCTGCCCGGTCCTTCCCACAGATCATCAATTCCTGCGAGAACCAGCCCATTTGCCAGCGTCTGGTTTTCATCTTTTAAAACAGTAATACCTCGCTGGTTCAATAATTGGGTCACACGTTTACTGTCAGTCCAGTGATCGTGATTTCCCAGCACCCCATAGACTCCGAGAGGCGGTTTGAGCAGTTCAAGCTGTTCGAAAAAAAAACCGCACTTATCAATATTCTGAGCATTATGACTTCTGGCGCCATCAACATAGTCACCAAGCAGAGTAAGAAGGTCTGGTTTGAGCTGCTGCATGGATGAAACGGCTTTGGTAATGACCTGCTCATTGCCCAGGGCGCCGGCATGTAAATCAGCCATGACACCGATGGAGAAACCATCGAGAGAATCTGGTAACCCTTTGATTGGAACATCCTGGCGAATTATCTCCAGATTATCGGACTGGGCATAGGCCGCGAATCCGGTGAGTGCAATGGTTGAATACACCATTAATCGCAAGGCATTGCGGCGACTCAACCGCAGTTTCTTGTTTTTTGGGCCTGGTCGTTCCATACGAGTGTTAAACAGAGAAGGTATACAATCAATTTTCCGGGAGGAGTATTAAGGCTACCTTAAGATATTATATGACGGTGATGGAAGATGATGGAAGAAAATAAAACTTAGATTAATTGCTCTTTGTGATTTCAGTGGAAAAACTGTCATCTGCTATTGCTTCAATATTAATAAGTTTTTTAATATATCCAGCCTCGAAAGCTAATTCCATAATTTTTCGGAAACTTTCCTTTGATTGTTTGTCAACATTTAAGTTTTTATAGTTGATAGCCATTATATCAGGTCTAAGAGTCTCAATAATAGATCTTTTGTTATGCTGGGGTATATGGGTTTGGATCATTTTTATTATTTCGTCTAACTCCGTTCCACCATTCAATCTGGCTGACTCAATATCCTGGCCGGCTTTGTGTATAAAATAAATAACTTCCCGTAAGGCCTTCCTCTTAGCTTTTATCACAGAATTTTTTGCAATTATAACACATTCAACATGCCCGTTGGGGTGTTTCATAACATCCTTTGAATACCAGGCAATATGGCCATAACCGCCACTTTCAGCAACTTCGGGCCAGGGCAGGGATTGTTCAAATGCGGCGGGAAGACTCCTTGCTGCTTTTTTCCTGAGGTAGGCTGGTGCCTTAGGTGGTCGAACAATTTTCAGAGACAGATCAGTATCATGGTGTTTTTGAAAATCCACAGATAAATTGTGATCCTTCATATACTTATATAAGACAGTCGTGTGAGTGGCTAATGGTGACGGAACTGCACATTCAACCGGTTGGCCCGATTCTTTTTTAAACTCGGCAAAAGCTTTAGCAACTTTCTCGTCTGGTTTTCTTAGTTTTTTATTGTTGTTCAGGTTTGTTTTTGAATTCATTAGATCATTAATTGCCAATGCATTTCCATCACGATGGATAAGACTTATCCAGCGAAAATCCGGTTTTTCGGCAAACATATCCATGATCATTGGACAGACTGTAAAGGCGACGTCAGCATCCGCTTCGGAACGAAAATATGCACGTACTAGTTGTGGATCAGGAAGAATTAGAAGCTGATAGTCGGCATGTTTCATCTGCTCCCTATATTTTTCATAGGCGACAACTCCTGCATAGTGGTCAGCAAGAGGAATGCCTATTGCTTTGATCCGTTGCTTTTCTGCAGCACATGTCGCCTCAACAGAAAGTACTGCAAAGGCAATGAGGGACAGTAGCACATAAAGGATTAGTCTCTTCATTAATTGCCCTCGTAAAAAAATTAACCTGACTTGTCGGTAAAAAGCAGGCTTCAGGCTCATTTTCTGCCATCTCTTCAAATGGTATGTCAATCAATTGTTTTAAGTCAAGCTGCTATGTGCAATAACCATTTCCGGGAGGTGACCTGACAATTAATTGGTGTGTCTGGTGCTCTTTTGCAACTTCTGCCAAATGACCTTTCAGGACCAGAAACTTAAACATTTATGCTCTTATAGCCGATGATCTATTAACAGGGAGGAAATATATTTTTAGAAGATGGATTTCAGGGACACTGTGATCAATAAATCGTCATTTATGTGTTGGTGATAAGGCCAATGGTCTTCTGAGACAGATTCCTTGAATGTTGTCGAAGCTGGAATGCATGAAAGCAGGTGAGATTCTGAGGCCTTTGCCGATGAACGTTTCATACAGATTTGATAGATACTAGGTAAATCTATAGGGGAGTATGATCAATGGTTGGTCAAACCAACAGTCAGAAGAAATCACAGCCCCCTGTCAATCGTAAGACGATTTTAAGCCGGGGGCTTGGTCGAACGCTGATGTCATGGTTCCTTATTTTTTCACTGATCCCACTTTGTATTTCGACTTTTGCCGGTTACTACAACGCCCGCAACTCTTTAAAGACCAACGCTTACAACGCCCTGAAGGCTGCAACAGAGCTCAAAACCTCCTATATAAATTCATATTTTTCACGTCTGCTCATCGACCTTGATAATCAGGCTCAGGCAAAAAGCAACGTCCAGCTCCTTGCCGAGTTAGCAGAGGCGTACAGGGAAAGTGGCAATAGCCTGGAAGACTTTGTAAAGAGTTTTCAGTGGGAGTTGATAGTTCATGAAAAGGCCTCTGACCTTATTACATTTGCCTCAACCTATCATTATCTTGACGTTCTGTTGCTTGATGCGGAAGGGAATCTGTTGTTTTCGGTGCACCGGCACAGTGATTTTGGGACGAACCTTTTTATTGAAGGGGAGGAGACGCTTAAACATTCACTGACTGAAGCCCTTTCAACCGGCAGGCCTGTTTTCTCTGATTTTTTTCATCATATTCAGGCCGAAAACCCTGCAGCGGGTTGTCTGTCAACGGTCTTGCTCGATGAAAATGGAGAGAAGATAGGATTAATTGCCTTGGAAATCTCACTTAATGAGATTGACAATATAATGCAGCAGAAAGCAGGCCTGGGCGAAAGCGGTGAGAGTTTTCTGATCGGCAGCGACTTAAAGATGCGATCCAATTCCCGGTTGAGTGAGCAGGCCACTATTCTCGGTGAACCAGTGGATACTGATCAAACAAGAAACTGGCTCGAATTCCACGGAGCTCCTGGCAGTCCATTCCAACATAGCCATGATCCTTCCATACGATACCTTAACCATGGCAGTGTACAGGTCTACGGAACTCACGAGACCATTGAGGTGGGAGGGGTGCGACTGGGGGTGATTGCAGAAATTGAAGTAGAGGAAGCGTTACGGCCGGTCATGGCATTGGGCCTTATAGCAATAGTTCTCTTTGTTTTGACTGTTGTTGTTGTCATCTTTACTGCTGTCTTGACAACACAACGAATTGTTAAGCCATTGATGGCCCTGACAGCAGGAGCCAAAAGGATCAGCGGCGGTAACCTGAAAGAGGAAATTGATATTTCCGCCCATAATGAAATTGGCGAACTCGCTGACAGCTTTAACCTCATGCTGGGCAGCCTGCGTGAGACCAGGGAAAAGACAATTGCCCAGGATTGGCTCAAGACAGGGCAGGCTGAGTTGAATGAGGCCATGCGAGGCGAGCAGGGGATTGGGACCCTGGGAGAACACGTAATCCGCTATCTTGCTGAATTTTTTAATGCGCAGATAGGGGCCATATATGTTTGTGATGATGAGGATAATTTCAGGATGATAGGCAGTTATGCCTATGACATGCGAAAAAATCTTTCAAATGCATTCAGGCAAGGTGATGGTCTGGTCGGCCAGGCTGCACTTGAGCAGAAACCAATTGTCATCACCAACTGTCCAAAGGACTATATCAGCATCCGATCCGGTCTTGGAGATGCGGTTCCCTGTAACATCATTGTTTACCCACTTTTAAAAGATGATGTGACCATTGGGGTTATCGAACTCGGTTCATTTGATGTCTTTTCCCATGGCCAGATAGAATTTCTCGATGAGGTGGCGAGAGCCATTGGCACCACTCTTAACGGGGTCAGGGCGCAGGTTCAGACCAAAAAACTTCTAAAAGAAACACAGCAGCAATCCACCAGGCTTCAAACCCAGCAGGAGGAACTGACGTCTGCCAATGAACAGCTCCAGGCCCAGCAGGAGGAACTTAAAACGGCCAACGAGGAACTCCAGGAGCAAACCCTGCGGCTGAGGGCTTCAGAAGAGTCACTGCAATCCCAGCAGGAAGAACTGCAGGTCACAAACGAAGAACTGGAAGAAAAAAATAAACTCCTTGAACGACAAACAGAAGAGGTCGAACAGGCCAGGCTCAATATAGAGGAAAAAGCTGCTCAGCTTGGTCAGGCCTCAATGTATAAGTCACAATTTCTGGCCAATATGTCCCATGAGCTGCGCTCACCGCTTAACAGCCTGCTGTTGTTGGCCGATTCGTTGAAGCAGAATAAGGAGAGCAACCTCAACAGTGACGAGGTTGAATCCGCTTCAATAATTTATGACAGCGGTAATGAACTGCTTTCATTGATAAATGAAATCCTTGATCTTTCAAAGATTGAGGCTGGAAGGATGGATCTGAACCTTGAAGGGGTGAAGTTAAGTGAACTTGCCCACTCAATACACAACTCCTTTGGTCATCTCGCAAAAGAAAAGGGGCTCGGACTCAATATACAACTTGCAGAAGGGATCTCCGGTGAGATCATCACGGATCGTCAACGACTGGAGCAAATACTGAAGAACCTGGTATCCAATGCAGTGAAATTTACAGAGCAGGGACATGTCACCGTCACCTTTGACAGGCCGGATTCCGGTGTGGAGCTAAATAGGCCAGGACTGCGGGCCGGACAGGTCATTGCTGTCTCCATTGTTGATACCGGTATCGGGCTTGAAATCGACAAACAAAAGATGATTTTTGAGGCTTTTCAGCAGGTGGACGGCACCACTGCCCGTCGCTACGGCGGCACCGGACTGGGGCTTACGATCTCCAGGGAACTGGCACGTCTTCTGGGAGGTGAAATACGACTGGAAAGTAAGCTCGGTAAAGGATCGACCTTTACACTGTATCTTCCCTTCAATGCAAATCTCGTCAATGAGGAAGAGGTGCTACAAATTGAAAAGGTTGCTCAACTTTTAACACCGTCTCAGTCGCCATCAGCTTCCAGGCATAGGCGATTTGACGATGACCGTAACAGTCTTGAGAAGGGCCAGCGGGTCATGCTGATTATTGAAGATGATGAAAAGTTTGCGGCAATTCTTTACCAACACGCCCATGATCATGATTTTCGATGCCTGGTTGCACTGACCGGTGAAGAGGGCCTGTCACTTGCAAAAAAACATATGCCCACTGCAATTTCACTGGATTTGAGATTGCCCGGGATAGATGGCTGGACCGTACTTGGCAAGCTCAAAGATGACCCGCAAACCCGCCATATTCCTGTCCACATTATTTCCGTTGAAAAAAGTGATGCGGAGTCCAGACGGCGGGGAGCCATTGGGCACCTGACCAAGCCGGTCAGCCATGAGAATCTTGAGAATGTTTTTAAACGTATTGAGGAGTCATCGAGCCAGAAACTCAAACGATTACTTATTGTTGAAGAAGATCAATCCGATCGGCAGGCAATTGTTGAACTGTTGTCCGATATGGATGTCATTATCGATCAGGCAGAGAGCGGCCAGGAAGTATTGGATAGTCTTCATGAACGGAAATACGACTGCATCATCCTTGATTTGAACCTCACTGATATGAGCGGTGATGAGCTGCTCAAAAGGCTTTTCACCGAATCTGAAGTAGAGATTCCTCCTGTCATCGTCCATACGGCCTCCGAGCTTAGCCGGGAACATGAAATCCAGCTGCGGGAATATGCCTCCACCATTGTGCTCAAAGATGCAAAGTCACAGGAGAGGCTGCTTGATGAGGTTTCTCTTTTTCTCCACAGTGTGGTCAGCGATATGTCTGTTGAAAAACAGCAGATTATTGCCAGTCTTCATGATACGGACGATATGCTTGTAAATCGCAAGGTACTCGTTGTCGATGATGATATGCGAACTGTATTCGCCCTGACCCGGCTGCTCAGTTCATACGGGATCAATGCGTTGAAGGCTGAAGACGGCAGGAAGGCACTCGAGATCCTCGACAGGGAGCCTGATATTGAACTGGTGTTGACCGACATCATGATGCCGGATGTTGATGGCTATGAGACAATCAAAAGAATCCGGGCCCAGCAGCGTTTTAGAAAATTACCAATCATTGCCCTGACAGCCAAGGCAATGAAAGAAGACAGGGAACACTGCTTTGCAGTTGGTGCCAGCGACTATCTGCCCAAACCGGTAGACCAGGAACGTTTGCTCTCCATGCTGCGGGTCTGGCTCTACCGCTAGCAAAACTACCGCAACAGGATGGCTGTAAGATTGTTAAATGAGGGGGAGCGGTGAACCAGGACGCGCTGCAACGTATAGAAGTAGACCTGCTGCTCGAGGCGATTTTCCAGGTTTACGGATATGATTTTCGGGAATATTCCAAGGCTTCCATGGATCGCAGGGTGCGCCAGTTTATTGCTGCTGAAGGGTACAGGACAATTGGTGAGCTTATTCCCGGAGTGCTGCACGATAAGTCTCTGTTTTTTGAATTGGCAAAATATTTTTCAGTGTCGGTCACCGCGATGTTCAGAGATCCGTTTGTTTATCGGGTAATCCGTGAAAAGGTCTTGCCCAGATTGCGCTCTCATCCATTTTTCAAGTTCTGGCATGCCGGTTGCGCTACAGGAGAAGAGGTATACTCCATGGCCATTCTGCTGTTTGAGGAAGGGCTTCTTGATCGCTCCACCCTTTATGCGACAGATTTTAATCAGGGGGCATTGGACAAGGCGCGGAAGGGAATTTATCCGCTTGCCAGAATAAGTGAATATACCAGGAATTACCAGCATTCAGGTTCTAAATCAAGCTTTTCTGAATACTATCATGCCATGTACGGAGCCGCGACCTTGAGAGATGATCTCAAGGCTCGAATTACCTTTGCCGGCCACAACCTCGTTACAGATAGTGTCTTTGGTGATACCCACATGGTTTTTTCGCGTAATGTCCTGATTTATTTCAGTAAGAAATTAAAAGACAGGGTGTTGAACCTGTTTACCGACAGTCTGGTGCATGGCGGTTTCCTCTGTCTCGGGACGGCGGAATCCATAGAGTTCAGTGATGTCGCCGCTCAGTATGAGGTCATAGACAGTGATGCCAGAATTTACAGGAAGGTGACATGAGCAGCAGGTGTTACAGGGCAATTGTCATGGGGGCATCAGCCGGCGGCATGGAAACACTGGCCACCGTGCTTTCATGTCTGGACAAAAACTTTCCACTTCCTGTTCTTGTGGTTCAGCACCTGCATGACTCAGATCGCGGTCGTTTTGCACAACATATCGACAAAATGGTTGTGATTCGGGTCAGTAGTGCCTGTGATAAGCAGAAAATTAAACCGTGCCGGGTCTATTTTGCACCGGCAAATTATCATCTGCTTGTGGAACAGGAGGAATTTTTTTCCATAAATATTGATCCGCCGATTAATTGGTCGCGCCCTTCAATCGATGTGCTTTTTAAAAGCGCGGCCAGGGTCTGGGAAGAACATCTTGTGGGCGTAATCCTCACCGGCAGTCAGTACGACGGTGCGGCGGGCCTGAACTGTATCGCCCAGCGCGGCGGGCTGACCATTGTACAGGAGCCTGATACGGCAGAGAAAAGTGAGATGCCCAAAGCGGCAATCAAGGCTGCCCGGGTTGATCATGTACTGCCGCCGTCAAGGATCGGTGAATTTTTAAATACACTTCCGGCATGTACAAAAAAATAGCAGAAAAGGAACTCGGCCACTCAGGAGACATGTGCATGGGCTTGAGCCAGAAAATTTTGATCGTTGATGATAAAAAGGCAAACCTTGTGGCACTGCAGCATACCTTAGGTGAGGTGAATGCTGAAGTAATCGAGGCCATGGACGGTGATGAGGCACTGCGGGCCACCCTGAACCATGATTTTGCGTTGGCGATCCTTGATGTCAATATGCCTGATATGGACGGCTATGAACTGGCGGAAATTCTACACAGTGACCAACGAACCAAATACCTTCCAATAATATTTTTGACCGCCATCCGGATGGAGGACACCGATATTTTCAAGGGCTATGAGGCCGGTGCAGTGGATTACATCGTTAAACCGTATAACCCTCTTATCCTGCTTGGTAAAGTGAGGGTGTTCCTCCAGATTCATCGGCAGCGAAAACTGCTGCGGCTTCAGCAAAAACAACTCCAAGCGGCCAACCACGAACTTGAGGCGTTTTCCTATTCGGTCTCCCATGATTTGCGGGCACCTCTGCGGGCCCTTAATGGCTTCAGTGATCTGCTGATCCAGGATTACGGTGAAATTCTGAAAGGGGACGGACAGACTTATCTTCGATATGTACAGGAATCGGCACAGGAAATGTCTGATCTGATTGACGATCTTCTTCGGCTTTCCCGTTCGACAAGGGGTGCGATTCAACCGGGTGAGGTGAATCTGTCACTGGTGGTAAAAAAAATATTTAAAGACCTTCAGCAACAGCAGCCGGATCGCAATGTTCAGTTGTCTGTTATGGAGGATGTCATTGGTTATGCAGATCATGGACTGATACGCGGTGCACTTGAAAATCTGTTGGCAAATGCGTGGAAATTCACCCGTGACTGCAGCGATCCATGCATTGAGTTTGGTGTGGAGAAGAGGCAGGGGGACCAACCAATATATTTTGTGCGCGACAATGGTGCCGGTTTCAACATGGAGTATGGAACAAAGCTGTTCACCCCATTTGAGCGGCTGCACCGTAAAGATGAATTCCCGGGCACCGGTATAGGACTGGCAACCGTGCAGCGTATCATCCACCGGCACGGTGGGGAAATATGGGGTGAGGGGGAGCCGGGAAAAGGAGCCACCTTTTTCTTTCAACTTGGCGAGGAGGTGAGATCCCATGAAATTGCGGAAAGTTTTATTGATTGAAGACAATCACAAGGACGAGCTGCTCACTCGCCGGGCGCTGGAGAGTGGTCTGCAGATTGACGAAATAATAGTTGCCCGTGACGGCCAGGAGGCGGTTGATCTGTTGTTTGGCAAAGGCCGGCAAGACCCGGTGGTTCCGACGGTGGTGCTCCTGGACCTCAGGCTGCCGAAGATCGATGGTCATGAGGTTCTCCGCCGTATACGCAAGGATGAACGGACCCGGCTGTTGCCCGTGGTGATTTTGAGTTCATCGGATGACGAGAAGGATATTATAAATGGCTACAGGGAAGGGGCCAACAGCTACGTACGGAAACCCATTGTCAATGACGCATTTGTCAATGCCGTTCAAAGCCTGGGCTTATTCTGGCTGGTCACCAACACCCCTCCGGGGAACTTGAGAGGAAGCAATGAGTGAAGCCCTGAACGTACTAATTGTTGATGACAGTGAGCGGGATATGACTCTCCTCCAGCGGACGCTTAGTAAACGCTGGCCTGAGTTGACCAGTCGACGTGTCGACAGTGTTGAAAGCATGGAGAAGGCAATGGAGGAGGTAGGCTGGCAGATTGTCATCTGCGACGAGGTTATGCCTCATTTTGATGCCGTCGGCGCGTTGAACGTGCTGCGTCGCAGGCAAAAAGATATTCCATTGATTGTCTGCTCCGGAATGCTTGTCACTGAGGATGCCATTGATCTGATGAAAAGGGGCGCCGCTGATTTTGTCCGTAAGGATGACCTGGCCCGACTGGTGCCGGCAGTGGAGAGGGAGCTCGCACAGTCCGAGAGCAGACGACAACGCCATCTGGCTGAAGAGCTGTTGCGATCCAGTGAAGCCTTCAACAGAGGGATCATTGATTCCAGCCAGGACTGTATCATCACCCTGGACCTGGAGGGTCGACTTCAGTATATGAGTAAGGGGTGTCAGTGTTTGTTGGAAATCAAACATGTCAAGGATATCCTCCAGACCCAATGGGTGGATCTCTGGAGTGGAGAATATCGTCAAATGGCTGAGCAGGCAATTGAGGAGGCATTGAACAATGGTACTGGCCAGTTTCAGGGTGTCAGCGCAACATCTCGAGGAAATGAACAATGGTACGATGTCATTCTTTCCACAATCACAGATTCTGACGGAACCCCAGAAAATCTGCTGGTTGTCGCCAGGGATCATACCAAGCTGAAACAATTTGAAGAACAGTTGATTGTTACTGAGAAAATGAGTGCCATCGCAGGGCTTGCAGCAGGTATTGCCCATGAACTCAACTCGCCACTTTCTGCAATTCTTCAGTCTCTTCAACTCATTCAAATGGGTTTTGATCCGGATGAGGAGCAGAACCGATCGCTGGCTGCAGAGCATGGACTGGACCTGGAAAAATTTCAGAATTATCTGAAGGCAACTGAGCTGAACCTGTTTCTTGACGGCATCAGGACGTCGGCTGCAAGTGCATCAACGATCGTCTCAAAACTGCTTCAGTTTGCACGCCCTGTTGACCAGGTTCCCTCGCAGGCAAACCTGACCCAGCTGGTAGACTGTGCCATAGGACTTGCAAAATCTGATTATCATCTCAAGAAAGAGTACCGGATTAACGAGGTCAATTTTATCCGGGAGTACAGTTCCGAGAGTATTGAGATTAACTGCATTCCTACGGAAATCGAACAGGTGCTTATCCACCTGATCAAAAATGGTTGCCAGGCCATGACATTGGAGGGTTGCAAAGATCCCCGGGTAACTATCCGTACGAAAAGAACGGAAAATATGGCGGTGATCGAAGTGGAGGATAACGGTCCCGGTATGAGTCAGGAGGTTAGCCGGAAAGCGTTTGATCCATTTTTTTCCACCAAGGAGGTTGACGAAGGGGTCGGGCTCGGGCTGGCGGTCTCCCACTCAATTATCTGCGGTAAGCATGGCGGTAGCCTGAATGTAAAATCCACTCCGGGCGAATGTACTGTTTTTATTATTCAGCTGCCGCTCACCTGAGAAGGGTGGTCGACATGATTTCAACGCAGCAGATTGTCAGGATGGATGAAAGTTAACAGCCCCCTGCCCCCAGCAAAATTCAGTGTTCAATCCCTTTAAGCATCTCTTCAATCACCTGTATGCCTCCCTGCCAGAACAGAGGGTCATTGAGATCAATTCCAAACGGTGTCATCAGTTCGTAGGGAGACTTGGAGCCGCCCTGACTGAGGAGCTCGATATACTTTGGTACAAAGCTCTCTTTTTCCTGCAGGTAAAGATTGTAGAGTGAGAGCACGAGCAGTTCGCCAAAGGCGTATGCGTAGACATATCCCGGGCTGTGAAGAAAGTGAGGGATGTAGGACCACCAGATGGAGTAGTTGTCAGTCAACTCAACCGAATCACCGAACATCGCCTTCTGACTCTTTATCCAGAGAGAAGAAAGCATGTCCGCAGAGAGTTCACCTTCACTGCGGCGCTGGTTGTGGATCATATCTTCAAATCGATTCATTGAGATCTGACGGAAGACGGTGGCGAAAATCGACTCAAGTTTCTGGCAGATGAATGCCTTTTTCTTTTCCTGGTCTTCAATTTTTTCCAGCTGTTTATGAAAGATGAGCAGTTCGGCAAAGACCGAGGCGGTTTCAGCCAGAACCAGCGGGGTGTCAGAGTTGAAATATCCCTTTTCTTTTGCCAGGTACTGGTGGACACCGTGTCCAAGTTCATGGGCCACAGTTGAAACATCACGCAGGTTGCCGGTGTAGTTGACAAGCACATAAGGGTGGGCGTCAGGGACAGCCGGATGGGCAAAGGCGCCGCCCCGTTTCCCCTCCATAACTGGAGCGTGGATCCAGTTGTTGTCAAAAAACATGGCTGCGATTTGTGCCAGCCGGGGGGAGAATTCATCAAAACCGGACAGGACCATCTCCCTGCACTCCTGCCAGTCAACCTGGTCTGCAGGAAGCTCAGGCAGGGGGGCATAGCGGTCATAATCCTTGAGGGTGTCGAGTCCGAGGATATCTTTTTTTATCTCATAATAACGTCCCACAATATCGTATCGGTCAGTACATGCCCCTATGAGAGTGGTCACCGTGCTGTCGGTGAGCTCATTGTCAAGATTTCGTGAACTGACCCATTGCGGGTATTGACGGAGACGGTCGTTGATCATCTTGTCAGCCAGGATAGTGTTGAAAATGTGGCTGAGAATATGGAGCTGGCCCTGCAGCCCTTCGGTGAGATCTGCCGCTGCCTGTTGGCGTGTCTTGCGGTCTGCGCTGTAGAGGTCGGAAAGAACCTCTTCCTCGGTTCTCCTGGCCGTGCCGAACTTGAGGTTTCCGATGAGCTTTTCAAAGAGGTTGTGCCAGCTCGATTTTCCAACCGGGGAAAATTCGATGAGTACGGTCTCCTGATCCTCACTGAGAAGATGGTCGGCGTAGCGCCGCAGTTTTTCAAGGTAATGTTTGAAGTCGGCGGCTTCTTCACTGTTTGCAAGCCGTTCCGCTGAATCCTCTTCCATTTTTGACCATTCAAGGGAAAAGAAGACGGTCTGCCTGGAAATTTCACTGGCGATTTCCTGTGTTTTCTGAAGAAAGGCCCCTGCTGCAGGGTTATTGACCTGGGTGGAAAAGTTGAGAAAGGCATAGGTCGCAAGTCTTCCGAGATTAACTTCAATGCGCTCGAGACGTTTTACCGTTCGAGCAAAGACCGATGGGTCAAGTTCCGCCAGGCGACCACTGAAATCCTCCTGGAGCAGGGCCGCCTCCTGGTGACAGAGATCGATGTCGTCTGTGATCAGCTCATCTTCAAGGGAGTCGTAGAGGTCGGTCAGGTTCCAGATGATATCTTCTGTTTTCAGTTTCTGGTTCAGTTCCTTGGACATATTCTTTTCCTTTAATGGTATTATGAAGCCGGATCTTTAAAATATGGATGATCTATAGCGACTTCTCAGCATCAGAGCAAGGCAGGAATTACAGCAGTGGTTTACGGGGAAATTGAAAAGCGAACAGGGAGGAATCGAACCACTGAAAAAACAGGCAGTTGACACATGGAGCCATGGCAGGATATACTTTTGCTGATCATTGTCTTTTACCGATGCCGGCTTAAATCACCGCTGCATCGAATTTCCCGTCTTAATTCAGGGATTACAGTCAGATATTAGAACAAATGGAACTGGACAAGAAAAAACAGGAGCAGGCCAAGAAAAAAGCCCAGCAGCTCATCGCCAAAAACGAGCAGAAACTTGTTGCTCAGCGTGTGCAGCGTCAGGCCAGGGATTTTGTCCAGGGGAACATCAAGGCGCTTCTCAACAATGAGTTTGGCATCAACCTGTCAAATCTTGTTGCCGAGCTGAGCCGCAAGGGAGATAAACAGCATCTTGACGAGATTCTTGAAAAACTTGGCGACAGTGCCTGTAATGAGGATCTGAAGATACGAGAACGTGGTGTGACGGTCCTTTCGCTTTGCTCCAGTTTGCTGACAGACAGCGAAGACTGGGACCTGGTTGAACGTCTGACGACGCTGCTGGTGCGCTGGCTGCGGGTCGAGACGACATATATGACGGCCTGTGACACGGTTTGCCGCCAGCTTCAGGAAAACGGTCTGCGAATGCTGCAGGAAGGGCATTGGCGGGAGGCGTCCTATCTGCTCGAGACTCTTTTTCAAATCCAGTCGGGTTTTCTTGAAAAGAGTAACACCATCAGGGGAGTTGTTTCCAGGACCCAGGATAATCTGGCTGTTGATTATATCCTGGAAGAGTTGAGCCTTATCTGCCTCAAGGGAAAGGGGCCCCGACAGGCCATGGCTGAGGAACTTCTCATCCATCTTGGCCGAAAGGCTGCCATCTTCCTGCTTTCCAAACTGCTTCACTGTAAAGAAAAAAACGACAGGCTGCGGCTCATCGGGCTCATTCCTGCCACCGGCCGGGTTGCCATGCCGGTGTTGGAAGGTTTTCTTGCCAAAGATATTCCCTGGTACGGTAAACGCAACATTATCCTCATGATCGAAGCCATTGGTGACCCCTCCTATATTCACCTGATCGCTCCCTGTCTCAAGTTCCCTGATATGCGGGTGCAGCAGCAGGCCATCGATTCCATTTATGAACTTGGTGGGCCGGAGAGGAAGAAACATCTTCTGGCGGCTCTACGGTATGTGATGGATGACCTGAAGGTTCATCTGGTTGATATTTTAGGACGGTTGGGTGGTGATGATCTCAGTCATCATTTTCTTGATCTGCTTGCCGAAAGGGACCAGTTTAGTCCACAGGTCAAAGATGCACTTCTTGGTAAACTCTGCGTTATGCTGCGCCTGGCACCGAATAAACGTACTGTCAATCTCCTCCAGAGTCTTGTCGAAGAGCGTGAGCAGGGTGTTGAACCGGAAAATGACCGGGTATTGACAACGGCTGTCCAGACCCTTCAGCTCATCGAGCCCGGCATGAAGCGCCAGGAAAAGAAAAAGAAAAAGAAGAAGAGCGTTAAGAAAAAAGATACCAGGGATGAGGTCAGCTTTACCCATGATCCGGCAGCTCAGGCGCATGCCAAGTTGAATATCCGTGACCTGGAAGCTCAGGTTGAAAAACTGCTCGGAGAAAAGCAGGTCGAGAAAGCCGGTGAGATGCTGTACGAGTATGGCGCCGAATCTGCCAGAGAAAAAGATTTTGTCACTGCTGAGATGTTACGGGACCGGCTCCTTGAAGTTAATCCCGGAGCGCTGGGAGAAGTCATTCGGCTGGGAGAGATTATTGAGGCTGAAAAAAGCAGCTCCATACCCGGTAATCACCTGAAGGTCTGGCAGGATCTTTACGACAAACTTGGAACCGAAGAGTTCAATGCTCTCTATGAGACCATGGAAGAGGAGCAGTTCCAGCCCGATGAGACTATCGTTCAACAGGGTGAAAAAGACGACCGGCTCTTTTTCATCAATGAAGGTCAGGTACGCCTGAGCTGCATCCAGGGTGAGAGTGAAATTTTCCTCAAGCGCCTGGGCGCCGGCGATGTCATGGGGCTTGGTCCGTTTTTCTCTGTTTCCATGTGGACGGTTAGCCTCACTGCTTCAAAAAATGTAAAATTACACTCACTTGAGTATGAGCACTTCCGTGAGTTGGTTGACCGATATCCCATTATCGAATCCACACTCCTCGAATTTGTCACTGCCAGGGATGAGATTCCGGAGTTGTTGAAGATGTCTGGTGAAGATCGTCGTCAGTCGGTTCGCCATCCGGTGACAATCATGGTCTCAAATACATTGATTGATGACTATGGCCAACCCTCTGGAAAGAGTTTTAAAGGTGAAACAGCAGATATTTCTTCAGGAGGCCTGTCCTTCTATATCCGTATCTCAAGAAAGGAAAATGCCAGGCATCTGCTTGGCAGGAAACTGGTTACCGAATTTTCCGGCCTTAAATCCAAATCGTTCAAAAGGACAGGCATCATCGTCGGTGTGAAATTTCAAGACTACGTGGATAATGATTTTTCTGTTCATGTCCAGTTCGCAAGATCCATTGATCAGTCGGCCCTGACGCCCATCGTCAGGCAATATGGTACTACCCGATAAGAGAGATCCGCCTGCTGCCATTGAGGTGCGTGGAGTTGTGATCTCTCCGCCGCTCGCCCTGGCACCCATGGTCGGCCTCTCCCACTCGGCGTTGAGGCGATTGATTGTCGAGATTGGCGGCATTGGACTGTTGTTTACCGAGATGCTGTCGGTGGGCAGGTTGCCCGATGAAAGCATACTGTCGCCTTTTCTTGTTCGCAGTGAGTCGGAGCGTCCTCTTTTTTATCAGATTTTTGCCGGTCCAAAACAGAATGTGCTGCCGGCCGTCGACAGAATTCATCGACTTGATGGTCAGGGGATCGATATCAATCTTGGCTGTCCGGCCCCGAACCTGAGAAAAATCGGTGCCGGTTGCGCCATGACAAGAGATCTCAAGGCAACTGCTTCGCTGATACGAACTGTCCGTCAGGCAACCGAGCTGCCGCTCAGTGCCAAAATTCGCCTCGGTGCCGAACTGGATACGAAACCATTGACCGCTTTAGTACAAATGCTTGAAAGCGAAGGGGTTGATCTGATAACCGTTCATGGCCGGCTCGACGGAGAGAAGTTTTGTCGAAAACCCCGCTGGCACTTGATCAGGGTGGTCAAGGAAGCGGTTGGGGTTCCGGTACTTGCCAACGGTTCTGTCTTTGATGCAGCCGATGCGCGACGCTGCCTTGAAGACTCCTGTGCTGATGGACTGATGATCGGTCGTGGAGCGGTCCGTAAACCTTGGCTGTTTGCTGAAATTGCTTCATCCCTTTATGGGTTGGACGTTCCTGTGACCATTGAGCCTGAAAAAATTTATCTTCGGTTTATTGAACTGCTCAAGGAAAGCTTTGCACCGGAGCGAAGGCTCGGTCGGTTGAAACAGTTCACCCATTACTTTGGGGAGAATTTTCAGTTTGGACATCAGCTGGCCATGAGTGTCCAAAGATGTGATTCCGTTTCCTCTGCAGAAGAAGCGGCAGCGAAGTTTTTTCTCTCTGTCAATTCAGTAGTATCGCCATCATTAAACAGAGAGAGTGACGATACACCTTAGCAAAGGAGGACAAAATGATTGATCTGATTAAAAAAGCGATGTTCATGGGACTGGGTGCCGCCTCATTGACCAAGGAAAAAGTTGAAGAGGTGGCCAGGGAGTTTGTTGACAAGGGAAAGCTCTCCCAGCAGGAAGGGGAGAAACTTGTTGATGAGCTGATGAAGAAATCTGATCAGGCTAAAGATGACCTCAAAGAGCAGGTTAGTCAAAAGGTTGAAGAAGTTCTTGCCGGAATGAACCTTGCCAAGAAGGAGGACGTCACTGCCCTGCGTCAGGAAATTGAAGATCTGCGCCAGGAAATTCAATCGTCTGACTGACAGTAAAACTGCAGGCTGCCTGTAGAATTATCAATGTCTGAAGGGGAACTTCCCCTTCAGACTGGTTCTGCTGAGAACCAGGCATCACTCTTCCGTAATGTCGCCATTTTTTCCTCTCCACCCCTCTCCCGCTCCAATAGTCTTCCAGTTTATCCTTACCAAGTCAGTTTTATGTCCATTAAAAAAAATGATTGGTGGTAGAGATTCCCAATTAGGCCGTCTTCCGCCTGCGGTCTTACCTTTGAAGTCAAATGTGCCATCCCACTATGGACATTTGTCCAATTCTGTTTGTCTCAAAAGTTGATTGTCTTCATCTGTTGATCTAAAGTTTTAATAGAAGGATTTGTAAAAACGTCACTGACGTCTACTCACCTGAAAAAACGGCATAGAGGATTTTGTATGGGAAATGCTTCTGACAGGCAGCTGCCTATGGCAAAGCCCTACCTCTACGCCGCTCTCGTTTTGTTCGTAATTTTACTGGCCGGTCATTATCTCGGCAGGGCCTATGATGAGCTGAGATTAAAAAATGTTCAGCAGGAACTTGATATTATAGTCAATCAACAAGCCCTGCTCATTCAGAAAAGGCTTGCCCAGTCGCTCAATGCAACCTATCTGCTGGCAAGACAGGTGAGACACGGTAACGGTGAAGTCAGGGACTTTGATTCCGTAGCCGGACAGCTCATCAAGAAGTATGGCGGGATCACAAATCTGCAGCTCGCACCGGACGGCATTATCCGCCAGATTTACCCATCTGCCGGCCATGAGAAGGCTATCGGCCATAACCTCCTGACCGATCCCAATCGAACCAATGCTGCCCTAAAGGCCATTGACACCGGATTGCTGACGCTTGCCGGTCCTTTTCCTCTTCTTCAGGGAGGGATCGCAGTTATCGGAAGAAATCCTGTTTTCCTCACAAAAGAAAATAAAGAGTATTTTTGGGGATTTACATCGGCTTTGATCCTGGTTGATGAACTTCTTGCGGTCACCGAGCTGGAGGAACTGTCGAACAGAGGGTATTACTATAAACTCAGCCATGAATCTCTGGAAAACAACAGACACGTTTCCTTTCCCGATACAGAGCTCCCTGCGGGCCTGATCCACCACTCCGTATCTTTTGACGTCCCCAACAACATCTGGACCCTGACTTTAAGTACCCGCAAGCCTGAAAAAAAATTCAACAATCTGTTTTTCCAGTTTTTATGGTTTATATGTGGTGCTCTTGTGGCCGCATCTACCTTTAATCTTCTCGGTCAGTCTGAAAGGCTGAGAAAAATTGTTCGGGAGCGTTCGGCTGAATTATTGGAAAGTGAGGAACGGTACAGAAGTATTTTTCAGAAAAGTACCTCGGTGATGCTTCTCATTGACCCTGAAATAGATGAAATTGTTGATGCCAATGATGCAGCAGCGCTTTTTTACAGGTTGAATAAGGAGGAATTAAAAGGAAAGAAAATTTCAGATATCAATATGCTGACAAGAGAACAGGTTTCTACCGAAATGGAAGCGGCAAGATCTGAGCAGCGGAAGCATTTTTATTTCCAGCATCAACTGGCTGATAACGAAATCAGAGATGTAGAGGTGTACAGCGGCCCTGTTGTTCTTCAAGGCAGGAAACTGCTGCTTTCCGTTATCCATGATATCACCGAGCGTTTTCAAACCCAAAAGGCCTTGGAGCAGAGTGAGGCCAACCTGAGCAAGGCGCAGCACCTCGCCCATGTTGGAAACTGGAGTTGGGATTTAGTTTCCGGCATTGTTTTGTGGTCGGATGAGCTGTATCGGATTTACGGTTTGTCCCCCCAGGAATTTGAGGTGTCTGCCGACTCCTATTTGCAATTTGTACACCCCTACGATATTGCCAAGTGTGAAATGTTCAGGGACAAGGCACTTTTGGAAAAAGAAGATTATATTTCCGGGTATCGAATTATCCGACGTGATAAGGAAGTCCGCCATATTGTGGTTCAGGGTGATGTTACCCTGGATGAGAATGGGGAGGTGACGCATCTCTTCGGAACTGTACAGGATGTCACCGACCTCAAGGCTGCTGAGGCTGCATTGAGGGAGAGTGAGGAAAAATATAAAGGGATTTTTAACGAGTCGGTTGCCGCCATCTATAGTTTTAATTCGAAAAAGCAATTTATTGATTCAAATCAGGCTGGCCTCGATCTGCTGGGCTATTCAAGGGAAGAATTGCTGACCCTTGCAATCCCGGATGTTGACGCTGAGCCGGATATCGTTATTCCACTGCTCAACCAACTGCTTGGCGGCGAAAAGATACACAACTTTGAGCATCAACTGATCCGCAAGGATGGTGAAATCATAACTGTCCTTCATAACTCTAAACCTCTGCAGAATGATGACGGCAGCGTGGTCGGCATGCAGTCAACCCTTATTGATATCAGTGAACGTAAACGACTGCTTAAAAAGCTGCGTAAAAGCGAGGAACTGTATAGAGGACTTGTCGAACTCTCATATGACTTTATCTGGGAGGTGGACAGAGAAGGCGTCTATACCTATGTCAGTCCCAATATAGAAAAAATTCTTGGTTACAGGCCCAATGAAATGCTCGGCAAGACTCCTTTTGACTTTATTATCGAGGAGCAAATAGATGAAATAAGAAAATTTTTCAAAAATGTAATTGATGATGCTCAACCAATCGTCGCCTTGGAAAATATCAACCGCCATAAAAACGGACATCTGATAACTCTTGAGTCCAGCGGATCACCGTTTTTTGATGAGACAGGTGAGGTTGCGGGCTACCGGGGGGTCGATCGAAATATTACCGAACGCAAAGAAATCGAAGAGGAGAAGGAAAAGATCCAGGAAGCGGTTATTGAAAGTAAGAACATGTGGGAAAAGACTTTTGATACCATTCCCCTCATGATCTGTATTCTCGATGAAAATCATAAGATTAAACGCATCAACAAGGTAATGGCCGACAGTCTGGGAAAATCATGTGCCGAGCTGATTAATACACAATGTTTCAGCTGTGTTCACTGTTCTGAATCGCCTCCTGATTACTGCCCTCACAGTAAACTGCTCAAAGACCATAAGGAACATTATGTTGAGATTTATGCAGATCACCTGAAGAGCCATCTTGCGGTGACGGTCGCCCCTCTCTACGATGCCCGGGACCGATTTATCGGTTCTGTTCATATCGCCCAGAACATCAATCGTCAGAAAGAGCAGGAAGAAAGGCTGCAAAAATTTAATGAACAACTGCAGGAGATGGTGGAGGAGCAGACCAGTGAGATCAAGAAAAAGGAAAAACTGCTTCTCCATGCAGAAAAGCTCAATGCTGTTGGACGCTTTTCCGCCTCCATTGCCCATGAGTTCAATAATCCTTTGCAGGGAGTATTAAATGTTGTCAAGGGTGTTCAGTCACGCTGTGCGTTGAGTGAACAGGACGATGAACTGGTTGAACTTGCCTTGAAAGAGTGTTACCGGATGAAAGATCTCATCCAGAATCTTCTCCAGTTTCATCGACCGTCCAGCGGAGTGAGAAAAGAGTTGGATATTCACCGGCTCATTGATGATGTACTTCTCTTCGCCCAAAAAGAGTTCAAGAGTAAACAGATCAAAATAATCAGAAATTACCTGGATGATCTACCAGCTGTCTGGGCGGTTGAAGATCAGATTAAGCAGGTACTGGTCAATATACTCGGCAATGGTTGTGATGCCATATCATCCCCTCATGGGGAGCTGACCATTGCAACAACTCGTTTGGACGATGAAACCCTGTGTATCAGTGTCAAAGATACAGGTGAGGGTATAAAGCCGGAGAATCTGCAGAACATTTTTGAACCGTTTTTCACAACTAAGGGTGTCACCGGAACCGGTCTTGGCCTGTCCATATCCTACGGCATAATCACAAGCCATGGGGGGGATATCAAGGTTGAAAGTAAACCGGGAAAAGGGACGGTGTTTTTAATTACTCTGCCCATTCGAACGGAGTGAACGATGCAGAAAAAAATATTGATCGTTGATGACGAAATACTCATCCTGAAAAGTTTGCAGGCCGATCTTAAACAGGCTGGTTATGAAACGGCTGTGGCAGGAGGCGGTGAAGAAGCGCTTGGCATACTGGCGGAGCAGCCCTGTAAACTCATTATTACTGACCTGATGATGGAGGGGCTCACCGGAATTGAGCTTATAGAAAAAATCCGTGACCTGAAACTGGATATTCCTGTCATCATCATTACCGCCTATGGCGAACTGAACACAGCCATTGCGGCCATGCGCCTTGGCGCTGCCGATTACCTTTTGAAACCGTTCAACAGTGAGGAACTGATCCTGCGGATTAAAAACTGTCTGGAGAAACAGGAACTGCTGCAGAAGGTGGATTTGTATGAGAAAATTTTGCCGGTCTGTATGTTCTGCAAGAAAATAAGAGATGACACAGGCACCGGGCACGGCAAAGGTGAATGGAAAACCTTTGAAGATTATTTAACCACCCAGGGAGACCTGCAGGTGAGTCATGGCCTCTGCCGCGACTGCTGTGCTGAGCACTATGGAGATCTGGGACTCTGTGAAGACGATAAGGGGGGATAATGGAGACCTGCAACATGCATCGGTCTTTATAGGCCATATAGCCAATAAAAAAGCGAACAGGCTGATTGTCCTGTTCGCTTTTTTTGTTTCTATGGGGTGAGTGATGGGACTTGAACCCACGACCTCCTGGGCCACAACCAGGTGCTACCACCAGCTGAGCTACACCCACCGCCGAAATCGTTATGGAGACCTTTTATACCCAGTGGCTAAGGGTTTGGCAAGGGGAAAGTGGGGTCACATTTCAACAACCGCTGAAAGGATTCATAACTTGAGAAAATAAATTGAGATTGGATAAAAAAATGAGTAATATCATGGTGGTTTTCAAATTCAGAAAAATTTATTTTGAATATCTGTTCAATTGGTCATTTTTTCCAGAACAATAATTTTTCAGTGGAAGACCTTGTATAAGAGACTGATTACAAATAAATTTCAGTTTATTGTTCTCCCGGCCATTCTCCTGTTCCTTTTGGTGGGAACTGGTCTGTCCCGGGCAGAAACTATTCTGCTGGCCGCTGATGCCTGGCCGCCGTTCAACGCAGTTCCCGGTGACGAACATCAAGGCTATATGGTCGATATTGCCAAGGAGATTTTTGAAAAAGAAGGCCACACGGTAAAATATGTCATTCTTCCATGGAAAAGGGCGTTGACAGAGGTTGAAAAGGGGACTGTCCACGGAGTCATCGGGGCGTCAAAAGGTGACGGGCAAGGATTGGTTTTTCCCAGGCAGGAACTGGCCCGCAATGTACTTTCTTTTTATAAAAAAAAGGGTGATTCTTTCCGCTTTACCGGTGAAAAATCCCTTCCGGGAGTGCGCCTTGGGGTGATTAAGGGATATGACTATCGTAAATGGCTTAACAGTTATATCCAAAAAAACCATGAAGACTTATCCCGCATTGAAGTGATAACCGGTAATGATCCTCTGCAGCGTAATCTTAAAAAACTTCTGGCCGGCAGACTTGGTGCGGTTGTGGATAACGAGGCGGCCATTCGTTCAGTAGCCAAATCAATGGGAATATTGTCACAGATCGAAGTTGCTGGTTACGGAACGGAACCGTCCTACTGCTACATTGCTTTTTCACCAAAGAAGCCGTCGTCTCAAGGCTATGCGGATATCCTCTCCAGGGGGATATTCAATATGCGGGCCCGCGGTCGTCTGGCGGAAATTCTTTCAATCTACGGACTGACAGACTGGCGTTCTGAATAACAAAGGGAAAAACGTGAGTAACCTTTCTTTTCGCAGGCTTCCACTTCTCAATAAGCTCGTCCTCTGTGTTTTCGTCTTTGCCCTTGTCCTTGCCGTTTTTACTTCTATTGTTAATTTTTATTTTGCAAAAAGCAAGCTGGTCAGGGAGTCTGAGGAAGCCATAGAAAGCCTCCAGCATAGTCAGTTGAAGACATTGGCCAACAGTATCTGGAGTTATGACCAGGAGGCCATAAATATCCAGCTGCAGTCCATAGTCGATTTGCCCCATGTGGCCGGTGTTATTTTGCGTCCCATTGAAGGTGAAGTGTCCAGTTTCGGAGTAGATCCTGGAAGTCATGGTGGGGGGGGGAAAAAAACATTTACCCTCAACTATCGTAAACACGATAAAATTGAGATGCTGGGTGAGATAACCTTTATTATTGACACGGAAAATATTCAGACCCGCGTATTCAGTGATATCCTCATGTCGTTGGCTCTTGAAGTCGGGGTAATGTTCGTAACCTGCATTTTTATTGTATTTCTTTTCATGACGCTTTTTAACCGTCATCTCAACAAGATAGTGAGCTATGCAGACTCTCTTGGCATCGACTCAATGGAGCATCCCCTGCAACTCCACCGAAACGGAAATGATCCTGTAAACAACAGAAAAAACCCCGATGAACTTGACCGTATTGTTGCCGCTTTAAATGATATGCGCAAACGGCTTCATGAGGGGATGCGCTCCCAGCAGGCGGCAGAAAAAGATATGCTGAGGGAGAAGATCTTTTCAGATACGCTGATGAACAGTCTGCCCATGCTGTTCTTCGTCTACAACGAGGATTTGAGACCTGTGCGTTACAACACCATGTTTGCACAGCGTCTCGGCGGCAGTGAGGAGAAAATATGGAATACAAATATCCTGACCAGAATAGATGACGATGACAGGCAGCATGTGGTTGAAGCCATCAAAACATTGTTTCAGGACGGTAAAACCTTTGAGATGGAGGCTTCACTGATCTCTATCACTGGAGAACCGGTTCCTTATTATCTAAGTTGTACGCTGCTTGTTGAGGAGGGAGAAAAATACCTGATCGGGCTCGGTAAAGATGTCTCAGATAGGAAAAAGCTGGAGGGTGAGCTGCATCAGGCCCAGAAAATGGAGGCTATCGGAACTCTGGCTGGAGGCATTGCCCACGATTTCAACAACATCTTAAGTGCTATCATGGGCAACGCCCAGCTGACCCAGCTTAAACTTGATCGCGACACCCCTGTGTCTTCATATCTTGATGGCATTCTTCGAGCTACCCAAAGGGCCAAGGATCTGGTTCGCCAGATCCTGACGTTTTCCCGTAAGCAGGATCATGAGGAAAAACCGATCCAGCTGGATCTGCTGGTCAAGGAGGTTCTCAAGCTGTTAAGGTCCTCCATTCCCTCAACAATCGAGATCCGTCAGGACATCAGATCGAGCGCCAGAATCATGGCGGACCCGACCCAGATACACCAGGTGATCATGAATCTCTGCACCAACGGTTATCATGCCATGCAGAAATCAGGGGGGATTTTGTCGCTTGTTCTTCATGAGGTGCAGATTTCTCCTGACAGTATGGAGACATCAGTAGATATTCCTCCTGGAAATTACCTGCGTCTTGAGGTTTCAGATACCGGGCACGGACTTAACAAGGCAACCCGGGAAAAGATCTTCGAGCCTTATTTTACGACTAAGGGGCAGGGGGAGGGAACAGGGCTGGGGCTGGCAGTGGTGCACGGTATTGTCGAGACCCACGGTGGCCATATCACCGTGTACAGTGAACCGGATAAAGGAACTACCTTTCGCATTTTCTTTCCCTGTCTCGCAGAATCGGGTGAAGAAGAAGAGCGTTCGAAACAGGGAGCGGAGGAACTGCCGGGAGGGAATGAACATCTTTACGTAGTGGACGATGAACCGGAGATTCTGGAAATGCTCTCCGACCTGCTGGTCCAGCACGGTTATGAGGTGAGCCTTTTTCAGGACAGTGAAGAGGCCCTCGCGTCATTCATCAAGGACCCCTCTGCCGTTGACCTTGTACTCACCGATCTCACCATGCCGAAGCTAACAGGGTATGAACTGGCCCTGGAGATGCTCTCCATGCGCAAGGAACTGCCTGTCATTCTCTGCACCGGTTTCAGTCAATCCGTTCACCGTGACGACGCTATGGCCGCCGGCCTTAAGGGATTTCTGCAGAAACCCGTTGATATCAGTGAACTGATGTCAATGCTGCGTCAGCACCTCGACTGATACCTCTCAGCCACAGCGACTCAGCCAAAGGGTGAATATTTCACCAGCTAATGTAGTTTCAGAGTCTTTTATTGCCGGGCTACAGATCCTCTTTGCAGTGCAAACATTTTTTAGCCTGGGCTTTGATGATCTCACTGCAATAGGGACACTCTTTCTTGTAATTTGCGCTCAGCATTGAACTGATGACCATATTGACCTCCTGCTCCAGGGATGTGTCACGGAAGGTGTGGTTGCGCAGCGGATCAATGCAGGAGAGATCGTTGAGCGGTTCGAGCAGAGAAATGGCCCGTTTGCGCCCCTCAAGACCAGCAGCTTCATCAAGGATGAGAGTCATCACCGGCTTCAGGTCTTTGTCACCAACACAGTGGTCAAGTGCCTCCAGAGCTTTCTTTTCCTGCTGATAACGCTCATTCTGACTCTTCATGTCTTCGGGGTTGATAATGGAGCCGGTAAAGGCGATTTTAGAGGCCACCATCATCACGTTCAACTCTTTGGAGCCCGGCAGCTGCATATTGCGAAAAGTGGCCTTGTGACCGTAGTTGACCTCGACCTTTTCCCAGCCGCCCTTAAAGGTCGGACAGTCATCGTTGAGGCAGATGAAAAGAACCTCTGATCCCCAGCCGAGCCCGTCGCCGATATGGATGGGCGGGGCCTCGCAGCAGGACATTTTTGTTTTGCAGGTGGGACAGATGTGGACCTCGTCCAGGACTGCAGTGTTTTGAATCACCATGGTGTTGCTCCTTTTGACTTCTATATTGAAAAAAATTATCGATTTTGTGATTTCAGCGGGATGTTATTACTCTGAGAGGACCCGGGAAGTGGACAACTGGCGCCTTCCGACCGGAAAGAACTGGAACCTCAACCAGGGCCGCCACGACTTGCGAGGAAGAGGTAGAGCAGGATCCATCCTCCGATTGTAATATAAATCAGTACACTGGAGGATACTCCTCTGCTGTCATCATTGATCTGTTCTTCGCTGCTCATTCCTCAACCTTCTTCCTGGCTCCGGTAAGGACCCGGTCAACCGCCCGGGCTTCTTCCATCCTGCGGCTGAGAAAATCATCGGTCATGAACTCCCTGTTGTCCTCCATCAGGTCGCAGAGGGCGTTAATTTCCTGCTTTTCAGCCAGGTCGATTATCTTGAGCAGGTTTTCGGCAAATGATCTGACGATTTTACGCCCGTCGCCGCCGGTGGCCATGATTTCGGCGTAGGTCCTGTGATTCTGGTTATGGACCCTTGCCATTGCAAGAATTCCGTACAGCGATGTCAGGGTGGAGTGACTGCCGATATCACGGCAATCGATACCGTGCTCCTTGAGTGACATGGCCATGGCCACGGAGATGGTGGTTGGCAGCTTCTGGCCCACTCCCATGAGAAGGTCGTGTTCGCTGGGGCTGTCGTTGAAGATGTCGGCACCGTGTTTGTATAAGAATGCTTCGAACTCGGAGCAGAAAGAACCGCTTCGCAGGGTGCGGACCACGGCGGCGTTTTTGTCCTTCATGGAGACAGCCTGCGGACCCCACAGGTTATGAACCAGCATCAGCTCAACACCTTCACTGGTGATCTCTTCGGCGGTATTCAAGGTGTTTTCGGATTCACCGGCGAGCAGGATCAGGGCCTGGCCGTCACGCATCAGGTGGCCGTATTGGCGGATGGTGTCCGAGGTGACGGAGATTGGCACACAGATGATGACCACATCGACCTGGGGAATCATCTCCTCCGGTCGAAGAGTGGTGGAGCGACCCGTCATCATGGTGCGGTAGCCTTCGCTTTCAAGGCGGTCAGCAAACCAGCCGCTCATGTCACCTGTACCGATAAAGCCAAACGACTTGATCTTTTTGACCCGCATGTCAACTCTTGGAAAAGAGCCGAGCAGTTTGAGGCTGTCGCTTTGCTGGATGACCCTTGTTTCTATGGCCTTGAGCGCTGCGGCCACCTGCGGGTCTCCAACATGCCCTTCAACTTCGAGGTAAATCTGCAGTTTCTGGGTTTTTATATCGTTTTCAGAACGCAGGTCGAGGATATTGACACCGCGGTCGGTCAACTCACTGAGCATATCGACAAGCATGCCCACTCTGTCTTCAAGAGGGCGGGTAATAACAGCGGTGGCATCATAGCCGGTGGGACTTGAGAGGTTGGCTCCGAGGATGGCGTAGCGGGTGCGATTGTGGGGAACGACCTCTCTTGCCAGCAGTTTGAGACCGTGGTTGTTGAGGAACTCTTCGGTATCGAGCAGGCCGTAATCGGTTCGATTGGAGGTCTTGATATCCTCCAGTGCCAACTCGATGTCGTGGACTGCCATGAGCGTCGCCTGGGGATAGTTTGCAGCGATATAATCCTCACACTGCTTGAAGACGGAACCACGCCCGACCAGGACCCTTATCTTATCACTGTCATCCCGGTCTTTAAGGCATCCCAATGAGAGGTGAATGGGCTGAACAATTGAATCGATCCAGTAGCCGTGTTCGAGCTGCTCCATGAGCCGGAAATACTCTTTATTTTCACCTTCACGGGTGTTGAAGATGGGCAGCAGAGCATAGTCGCATTCCTCGCTGACAAAGGCGTTGATGATCTCGGGGATCGTATAATAGCGTTTGATCTCGGATTCAGGCGAATATTGTCGTGCGGCCTGGCAGCTGTCAGATCCTTCGGGACCCAGGGTGGCGATGCTGATCATTATCTGTAAATCGTGGTTAAGTGGAGCAGCTCAGCAGCAAAATTGATTTGTCCCGGAGAATAGGTCAAAGGTCGAACATGGTGTTGAACTTTTCGCGGGTGATTTGCCGATAGTCTTTGGCTACCTTGAATATCGTTGGTATTCTACTGTTTCCGGTCAAATAGTGACCTGATGCCGATGAGGTAACTGGACCATCTCTACGGCGCCAACAAGGTATACACTTTTTAAGGACTTGTCAAAATTGAATCATCGGGCAGCAGATATAAATGAATACATCCGTGCTCTCAAGGGTTCTGATACCTTCGGGCCGCAGGTGGTTCATCACAGAAAATTTGATTCCCGCAAAGCGCAGTTGAAAGAGGTCGATCCGCAACTGCCGGCCCCCTTGCACCGCGCGCTTGCCGATTTCAACATTACCTCCCTCTACTCCCACCAGGCCGAAGCCATCAAATGCGTTCGGGCAGGCGAGGATTTACTGGCAGCAACTCCCACGGCATCCGGTAAGTCGATGATCTACAATCTGCCGGTGCTTGCCGAACGGATCGAGAATCCTGAGGCAAAGGCGCTCTACCTCTTTCCGCTTAAGGCGCTGGCAAGAGACCAGCTTCGGGTTGTTAATTATTATGAACCCTATATTGATCAAAGCGGCCCACAACTGGCCGCAGTTTATGACGGTGATACCTCGTCCTACCAGCGCAGGAAAATCAGAGACAATCCACCCTCGATCATGATCACCAACCCTGATATGCTCCACCTCTCCTTTCTGCCTTATCATGAGCGATGGAGCCGGTTCTTCCGCAATTTGACCCATGTTGTGATTGATGAGGTTCACACCTATCGCGGGATTTTCGGTTCGCATATGGCCTGGGTCATACGTCGCCTGATCCGGCTGGCTGCCCATTACGGTGCCAGCCCCCGCTTTATTCTTCTTTCCGCAACCATTGGTAATCCGGCGGAACTTGGCAAGTCTCTCCTCGGGCGCGAGGTGACTCTTGTTGAACAGAGCGGTGCCCCGGTGGCAGAAAAGGACATCGTATTCTTCAATCCGTTTGAAAGCGGTGGTTCTGCAGCCTGCAAACTTCTCGAGGCTGCCATAAAAAGAGGACTGCGCACCATTGTCTACACTCAGTCGAGAAAGATGACTGAACTGATCACCATGTGGACCCGGCCCCGCCTCGGTGAATTGGCAGACAGGCTCAGTTCGTACCGGGCAGGGTTCCTTGCCGATGAGCGGCGGGATATCGAATCGCGGCTGGCAACAGGGGAGCTGCTGGCAGTGATCTCCACATCGGCCCTTGAGCTCGGCATCGACATCGGCGATCTCGATCTCTGTCTGCTGGTCGGTTATCCCGGTTCAATCATGGCCTCAAGGCAGCGTGGCGGGCGAGTAGGGCGCGGGATGCAGCCTTCTGCGGTGATCCTTATCGCCCAGGAGGACAGCCTTGACCAGCATTTTATGCGCCACCCTGATGACTTTTTTAAGCGATCGGTTGAGGCGGCGGTTCTCAATCCGGAAAATGAGATCATCATGGATCAGCACCTGCACTGCGCTGCCGCCGAACTGCCTCTTGTGATCGGTGAAGAACTGCTGGCAGATGGTGGAGTGATGCAAAGCATCGGGCGATTGAGCTCCAGGGGGGTGCTGCTCCAGGGGGCAGACGGCAGTCAATGGTTCTCCACACGCAAATACCCCCAGCGCCAGGTCGGACTCAGAGGCGGTTCACAGCAGCTGACCATTATAAACCGGGAGGATGGGGTAGTTATCGGTGAGGTCGGTGCAGGCAGGGCGCTTCATGAATGTCACCCCGGGGCTGTCTATCTGCATCATAGTCGAATGTGGCTCATCGAGGACCTAGACCTGGTTGGACACGAGGTTGTGGCAACGCATCATAAAGGTTCTTATTATACCAGGCCGCTCAGTGAAAAAGAGACTGAAATTCTCGAAGTTCAGGCGGTCAGGGAGTTCTACGGCTGCAGGGTCAGCTTCGGCAGGCTCAAGGTGAGGGAGCGGGTCATATCTTTCCAGAAGAGAAACCAGGGGAGTAACAAACTGATCGCCACCATGGTCCTTGATCTTCCCGAGCAGATTTTTGAAACTGAGGGGCTCTGGATCGAGATTCCCAAGAGGATTCAGGAAAAGCTGGAAAAAGAGATGTTCCACTTCATGGGGGCGATTCATGCCATGGAGCATACCATGATCGGGCTGATTCCCCTGTTGGTGTTGTGTGACCGCAATGATATCGGCGGTATTTCCTGTCCTGTTCATGCCCAGACTTCAGAGGCCGCTGTCTTTATCTATGACGGTCATCCAGGTGGTGTCGGGCTTTGCCGGGAGGGTTATGAGAAGTTTGACAGCCTCCTGCGCAAGAGCCGGGAGACCGTTCACGACTGCTCCTGTGAGCTCGGCTGTCCCTCCTGTGTCCACTCACCAAAATGCGGTTCAGGAAATAGACCTATTGACAAGGCTGCCTGCCTGAATCTATTCGATCTGATTCTGGAAAATGGTGACAGCGAGGGACCGCAACGAGACATCATCCAGTCCATGCCCGATATTAAACATGACAGTAAGGCGGATACAGTAAATGAGCAGTTCAAACTCCCCAAACGGTATGGTGTCTTTGATCTTGAAACCATGCGGTCAGCCGCTGAAGTCGGTGGCTGGCACCGTGCGGCAGAAATGGGGATGTCCATCGGTGTCGTTTATGACGGTGGCCAGGATCGTTTTGCTGTCTACCGTGAGGACCAGGCTGCTCAGTTGATAGATCATCTGGAGCGGTTGGACCTTGTGGTCGGTTTTAATAATATCCGCTTTGACAACCAGGTCCTGTCCGCCTATACCGCCAAATCCCTCCACCTTCTTCCAAACCTCGATCTGCTTGACCTTATTAAAAACCGGCTCGGCTACAGGCTGAGCCTTGACCGGCTGGCCCAATGTACCCTGGAAAAAGAAAAATCGGCTGACGGTCTCCAGGCATTGCAGTGGTACAGGGAGGGCAGGATGGACCTGATTATCGATTACTGTCGCAGAGACGTGGCAATCACCCGCGATCTTTTTCTTTACGGACTGAAAAACGGCTACTTGCTGTTTTTTAACAAGGCCGGTAAAAAAGTGCGGCTGCCGCTGGATCTCAAGCAGGCCGTGTCACAGATAGTGGCAAAGAAGAGTGGACAGCGCTGAGCATCGACAGCCGATCAGGCTGACTCGATGTTTGTAAAAATCAATTTTACAATGTGGCCGGAAATAAAAACAGGGCAGAGAGGCTCAGCCTCCATGCCCTGTCGAGGATGGTGTGGTGATGACGGTCTCAGGGCCAGAGAAGCGGTTGATAGACCCAGCCGACAGTACCCCGGCTGTGCTTGACCTTGACCCACTTTCCTTTTTTACTGAGGCGGGTGAGCACAACACCCCTCTCCACATTGGCGATGATGTTATTGCCGGTGCTGGGGCCCGAGCGCATGTTGATAGTGCTTTGCGAGTTGACGATCACCGTGTTGCCTGGTTTGACGAGTGAGGCATAGATCCAGCCTGTATCTCCCTCAAAATCGGTGACCTTTAACCATTTTCCCTTTTTGTTAAGCACCTTGAGAGGATATCCTTGAAATACCTCCATGTAAACAGCGGAGTCGGTGGACGGACCGATGCGGATATTGACGCCGTCTTTGGTCACACTTACCGTTTCCGCCCAGGCCGTATGACTGACAAGGGTAAGGCAAAGAGAGACAATGAATAAAAAGGAAAATCTGATCAGTGGTGTCTTTATCGCGGTCATAGGGGGTCACTTTCAAGATCAAGAGTTGATTTAATCAAAAATATTGCAAGAATATATAGCATTAAAGTCTGTTGAAGTCAAACCGCAAACAACAAGGTTTTGAAAGATCTTTTTGGGCGGAGATAGTGTAAAATCAATGGATTGTGCACAGGGACAAGATATGAAACAGATTGTTTTGAAAGCAGGCAGAATCATAAAGAATTTCCTGGCAGTTTATGGGGGAGCGGTTGTCTTTGTTCTGGTCGTTCTCCAGCTTGGTGTTTTTCCCGCTGAAATGAATGGGATGACCGTCGAGGGATTAAAGGAACAGGCTCGTCGCAGCTATATGGGGCAGGGGGGACCCAGGAATTTAAGCGAAGCCTATGAGCTGTATCTCCAGGCGGCAATGCTTGGAGATGTGGAGTCGGCATTTATTGTCGGAGGGATGTATTTCAAAGGCCAGGGAGTCGTAAAAGACGAGGGAGAAGCCTTCAGATGGCTTTACAAAGCTGCAGAGGCTGGGAAATCCAGTGTGGAATCACAGCGTCTTCTGGGCCGTTTTTTTCTCTCTGGGGCAAACGTGCCGGTCAACTATCAGAAAGCTGTTCACTACCTGAGAATGGCGGCAATGGATGGCGATGCACAGGCCCAGAGCGAACTGGCCTATCTTTATTATATCGGCAGAGGCGTTGGGCAGAATTTCAAAGAGGCTTTTTCCTGGTTTGAACGGTCTGCCCGCCAGGGCTGGTCTGTTGCCCAGTACAATATCGGCAGAATGTATTATGACGGCCAGGGCGTCAGTAAGGTCGATCTTGTCCGTTCTTATGCCTGGTTCAGCCTGGCCGCTTCAGCCGGTAATACTGATGCCCGGACGGCAAAGGAATTTCTCGAGAAACAGTTGAGCCCGGAGGACCTGGCCAAGGCACAGGATTTGTCAACAGAACTGTTTGCAGAAATTTCCAGGGAGCGTTGAGCACCTGCTTGAATTTTGTAATACGGTGAATGACACCAGATCGGCCTCAGCAAGCAGCCGGCTGGAAGAAAGATCACCTTCTGACTGGTGGCTCTTTTCGCTTTGGTATAGTGAAGTGAAACCGGTTGGTGTCGGGAGAAATGGATTCTGCCCAGATTGAGCCGTTATGATCGGAAATTATCTCCCTGCAGATTGCCAGCCCGAGTCCGGTTCCGCCGGCACCTGTCTTGGTTTTGGACGACTGGATGAACTTGTCAAAGATTGACCCTAGCTCCTGTTCAGGAATTGGGCTGCCCTGGTTTTGAACTGTCACCTGGAGCACGGCTGTACCATCACCACCAGCTGTCTTTTGACAGGTGATGGAAATGGTTGAAGAGGAAGTGGCAAATTTGATTGCATTTGAGAGCAGGTTGCGTACAACCTGGCTGATTTTTTCACCGTCAAAAATGGCCTGGCTATCACCTGGTGATTCCAGTGTGGTGACGGTGATATCTTTTTCAGCAGCAAGGGGGGTAAGCTCGCTGATTACCTGGTTGATTCTCAGACCAAGATCACCACGGTTAAAGGAATAGACACTTTTTCCCGCTTCAAGTTTTGAAAGGTCGAGGAGGTCGTTTAGCAGAACAAGCAGCCGGTCACCGCTCTGTTCAATGGATGTGAAATAGTGGTCCAGTTTTTTAAGCGGCACCATGTGACACCGTTTGTGACCGAACCTGGCATAACTGAGAATGCCGTGCATTGGGGTCCGCAGCTCGTGGGAAATATTGGCGAGAAACTCAGATTTGGCCTGGTTGGCCTTCTGGGCCTCAAGAAGTGCCATTTTCTGTGCAGTAATATC
>JBDLID010000012.1:0-39994 GCA_039715055.1 Thermodesulfobacteriota bacterium
AATCTTTCCCCCTCCTTTTTCAATGAGGGCGCAGAGATCCTGATTCAGATCAACAACAGCGAGCAACGGGCCGCAGCCGATCTTCTCAACTTCGGCAACAGGACAAATTTTATCGGCTAAAAACGGCACCATCGGCGGCGGCTGGTCAAGATGGTTGCGCAACATGGCAGAAACCCGGGCCAATTCTTTTTTCATACTGCAGGCAAGGGGCAGTGATTCATTTTGATAAAACTGCCGAACCTTCTCCCAATCGTGATCATCGCAATCACTCATCCGCCTGGCAATTGAATGGAACCTGTCATGGATTGGACCGAGAGTAGTCATAATCTCCGGCCAGTTTTCTGTTTCAGCGAGACTCTTCAGCCAACGTCCGAAAAAACAGTTCTCCTCATCCAGATCAAAGTCCTTCCTGCCAAATAAAAACCGTTTGTAAATAAAATCGGTGTGGTACTGGAGATGTTCATACCAGAGGTCAACAAGAAAAATGTCACAGTCCAGGACCTGGTCACCATTGAGGTCTTCTGGGCTTAAAGGGGCAAGATCGGTGAGCGGCGAAAAAGGATTGGTTTCGGCTATCATCACAGCGGAACACTGTCCATCTTTCATCAGTCTTCGGGGAACCGAAGCTCCACCCAGCAGTCCCTCTTTTTTCCGTGATTTGCCAAGAATCAGCTGAACCACCCCACCCTCCCGGCAAACCTTTTTCAACACCTCAACAGCCTCTCCCCGAATCAATCGTACAGATGGGTCCAGCCCGCAGCAGCGAAGCTTCTGGATGGCGCCTTCCAGCTCAGCCATGAGTTTCTCTCCCTCAACAACCACTCCGTATCGGGTGACATGGTCATCGGTCTCCTCTTCAATCACATGAATAAGAGTGACTTCCGCAGTGTGAATGAGAGCCTGCTTTTTGATCTCAGTGACGACATCGAGGTTGGACGGTGAGTCTATAAATCCGCCGATGATTCTCACCTTTTCTTCACCCGAATGGACCTCATCCCTCTGTTGCCTGCAAACCCGGATTGGGGCAAGAGAAAATATCCGCCTCCAGAAAGAGAGCCGGCGACTATTTGTTCCGACACTTGTCACTGGCAGGTCCTGCCAGTTATCCAGGTCAGTACGGAGCTCTTCAGCGCTTTGATAACGATCTTCACATTTTGGGGCAATGGCGCGAAGGATTATCTGCTGAATCCGGGGGGGGATGTCAGGATTGTAATAACGGGGTGGGGTCGGGAGCTGGCGAAGACGCCGTCTTGCCACACGGACCTTGGCGGAACGGGGCCACGGCAGCTGGCCGGTGAGCATCTCGTAAAACAGCATCCCCATTGAATAAATATCGCATCGGGGATCATTGCGTTCGCCAAGAAGCTGTTCAGGTGCAATGTACCAGGGAGTGCCCTGGGGGTTTTTCAGGTCAAGGGCCAGCAGATCCGGTCGACCACGACATGAGGCAAGACCGAAATCAATCACCTTGATGGTGTTATCCGGCAGACAGATGATGTTTTCCGGCTTGAGGTCGAGGTGGACAATCCCCCTGCTGTGGAGATAGGTTGCCACCTCACAGAGCTGACTCATCAGGCCAAGACCACTTTCCAATGAGATTGCCCGCTTTAAGCCGACCATGGACCTGAGGTCACGCCCTTCCAGATACTCCATGATAATGTACTGTCGACTTCTGCAGCGCTGGATAAATCGGATAATTCCGGGATGGTCGATGAGGCGGCTGATCTGTTCCTCATTTTGATAGTGATAGAACAGAATCGGTTGATTGAGGATATCGCCGCAGGGGATCTTGACCACAACCTGACGACCGGAAAATGGCTCTTCGGCAAGAAAAAGGGTTGCCATGGCGCCCTGATACAACTCTTTGCGGAGGACAAAGATGTCGACCAGTTCGCCGACTTCAGGGACGTTTCCAGGTCTACTGGTTAAAGATGACATAGCCCACCACGACAATGACGATGACCAGCAGTTCCACCGCGGTGATCTTGGAGATCATCATACATATTTTTCGTTGTGAGGGATTCATATCCAGCACCATGCGGTTCATGAGCAGGCGGAAAAACAGGGTGGCCGGTGTTTTCTTCAGGTAGATACGGATGTACTCACGGATGGAGAGCACCCAGAGAAGGAGCGGGTCCTCTTCGTCAATCTCCCCTGTTTCCGAATCGATCAGTGCCTTGAGGGTGGAGTCCTTTGTATTGAAACGGATACGACTCTCAATCCCTTTGTTCAATCCGATATCAAGAAGTGCACCGTCGGACTGTGGATAAACCAGTGTCCCCTGGAGGCGGAACTCCTCTTCTGTGACATAATCCTTGATGTTTACCGAAAAATCTTCTCCATCCTGACTAAAGTCGTCAACAAACCAGAGCGGGTGAAGGCGAAGGAGACGATCCCCGGGAAAGAGTTCTTCAAGCGTAAAGCCGGCCGGTATCTGCAGTCCCAGGTCAAACTCCTGAACACCATCGGACTGCTCCGGCTTTATGGGGCTATGAGCAGTGGACATGGCAGCAGGGGGTGAAGGACTTCATTTTTCATCCTCGCACGAAGGCCTTTTTCCATGTGCAAGGTGAGCAGTTTTGTCTTTCGGTAAGGCCCGATGACAATCAGGTCGCAGCCCAGTTGTTTTGCTGTTGCCGTTATGGTTTCGGCAATCTCACCTGTCCGCTGAACAAAGGTGACATCTCCAATGGCAAAGCTTTTCTTTATTCGCTGCCACTCCTCGGAGATCTCTTCGGAGACCTGCTCCTCGACATGATCGAGAAAGACGGTATGGGTCTTGGAGGAGTTGAGCCAGTCATCACCGGTCATGAGACGCCAGTCTTCATCAAGGACGGTGAGCACCGTCACCTTCACCTGCCCCTGTCGGGCAAGCTGATCAAAGACAAGGGATTCGGCCTTTTTCGCCCCGTCAGTGCCGTGGGTACAGAGTAAGATATGATTGAACATGGGCAGGGCCCGTTTTTATCGGTCGGAAAGAAAGAGCCGTCCATGGCCGCCGACTGAGCGGCCATGGACGGGTGAAGGATCGTTTTATCCGTCAGTGTTGGTCAACTATACCATCCACTTGGTAAACACCAAAACGATAAAGGTGGTGATGAGGCAAAAAACCAGAGCGGTTATATCCTCGTTGCGCTCACTTGAAAAAACGGACAGGGCCCGCTCTTCAAGTTCCTCGGTATTGGCACCTTCGGCAATCTCCGAGGTTCCCTTACCGGCATCGCCGGTTTCGATTACAACTTTTTTTTCTTCGTCACTCATAGGAAACTCCTTTTCTGGAGATTATTATTTTAGCACAACATCCTTGACAAACCAAAGGACAACAAAGAACGAAAGCGTTGCCTTGGTGACACCGGAGATGAGCCCGATGAGAAGCGGCCAACCGCCGGCCTGGAAAATGGCCTTCTTGGTGATCTGCATACCGAGGCCGATGAGGCCGAAGGCAAAGAACCAGATCATACAGTCGGTGAGAGTGACTACGGTCTTGGACTTCTTGTGAACCTGCTTGACGGCATGCTTGACGGCTGACTTGACATCCTTGGAGAGTTTAATCTCCTTGGCCTTGGCTGCCGCCAGTACGCCTTCGAGCTGGGCCATCCGGGCACGACCGACCTGACCGAATTCCTTTTTATCGGCCCGGTCGTCATAGTTACCGGCAATCTGACGCTGTTCGATCAGATCCTTGACGGCTTCCATCTGTGGCTCGGTCAAGCCCTTGAATTCACCGGCTGTCATGGCTGCGTCGAGGGTCTCCCACTCTTCAACGGTGACCTGGGTACGATCGTTGTAGGAGACATCGATGTATTTACCTTTGTAGTGACTCGGGGGTGAAAAGAGTCCTGCAGAGGACATGATGAAAAGAAGGAGGAAACCAAGAATAAAGATGGGGAACTTGTCAATGACAACGGTCTTGAAACTCAGTTTCTGGCCGGATTCCTTACCAAACCAGGTTGCAAGGACCAAAACGATGATGGGCAGAAAGAGGACCCGGGTGATATTAAAGATCTCAGCGACCTTCAACGTTTTGATATCCACGGCGTTAAAGGCCAGGGCCGCTGCCGCCACCTGGGCGGAGTTGAGGATACCGGTTCCTGCCCAGGCTCCGAACTGGACCGGGTTCATACCCACCAGTTTACCGATGGTGGGGAAGATGAACATACAGATGATACCAAAAGAGAGGATGGTTCCGATTGTATAGGCCATCTCGGTACTCTTGGCCTTGACCACGGGCGCCACGGCAACGGTTGCCGACACGCCGCAGACCCCCATACCGGCAGACAGTACACCGGTCATTGACTTGGGCTGCTTAAAGAGATTGCCCAGCCAGAGGACGAGAAAGACCGTACCGAGAACGAAAAAGCCGATGAGCCAGATGGAGTAGACGCCGAGCTTTGCCAGTTCGGCAAAGGAATAGCGGGCGCCGAGCATGATGACCCCCATCTTGAGGACAAAACGGGCGCATTTGACTCCGGCCGAGGCAAACTTGGGAATGCCGTAGGTGTTGGTCAGCACCACTCCAGCAAGCAGACCGAGAACGACGTAGTTAAGGTTGAGTACCTTATAAATTTTAAACCCAAGGGTGGGCTGCATCGCCTTGGACATGATCTTGACCAGCGGTTCCACATACCAGCGGATGGCCATGGCCATGACCAGCAGCAGGACGATTCCGCCCAGGGGCTGAAGAAAAAAGCGGTCGAAAACAGTATCGCCCGGTTCCTTACTGGAGTTGATAAAAGCCCCGGCAAGGGCGATGGCACCGATGATCAGGCACATGGTGACCTGTAGATCCATTGATTTATGGACACTAAGAGACTTCATCATCGGCAGCAGGGCTCCCGTCTTGACAATGAGCCCATAAACAATCAGCAAACCACCCATAATAAATACGGGCATGTTGTCTTTTGTTTGCGGCATTGAATTCCTCCGTGGGTTTAAATTAAAAATTTTTCAGCTTGTTACCTCTTACAGCACACTCGAACTCCCAGTCCAACCTCCTTGTTATGATGTTTGGCTTTCACCGCGGACGGCACCAGAGTCCATCCGGGGTACAAAGTAGCTGCAGAGCAGCATGAGACAGGTGTAGCAGGCAGCAAAACCCGCCCCTGAAAAGACAATACATAAAGCAGCCTGTATCACTGTAATTTCGCCGGTGTGGATAAATTGAATCAGAGGAGTAAAAATTGATGTACGGGATGCCAGCAACAGGACAACTATGATACCGAAAAGTACGGCTAGCGGGGCGACGATGGTTCGCTGCATGGTTTCCTCCAATGATTAATAAGTGCAATAGTGTGACTTGATCTATTTATTAGCAAACCGTGTTCCGTTACTGAAAAAAAAACCATGACCACAATAACACTCTGAAATCACGTATTTTTACCAAATACAAATCCATATCAGATCTTGAGGTTACAACAAAAGTGCATCCACGAGTTTACACATCACGCCCAACAAGTGTATACTCAAGAAAGCACCTGGTCGTTTCGGGATTTCACTCCTATAAAAGGTTTGGCAATAGATGAATAAAGGGCACAAGCAATGCTAAAAGAAATTATCAGAGATCTTGCCGATAAGGATCAGCACAACCTCAGACTGCGTTTTCAGGTTGGACTGGGGATAATTCTCTTCTGTTTCTGCCTGTTTACCGCGACCATCATCTACCATTTCCAGAAGAACCTGCTGGAAGAGGAAACCGCCCGTCAGACCCACCTGGTGATGACGATTCTCGAGTCAACCCGGGGCTATATCAGAGAGGTTCTGCGGCCGAAAATGTATGAGGAGATGGGGGAAGATCACTTCACCATTGAGGCCATGTCAACCTCCTTTATCACCCGGGTCATCATGGACCGTTTTACCGAGACTCTTCCAGCCTTCAAGTATCGCCGGGTGGCCATCGACGCCAGAAACCCTGCGTTTGAGGCCAGTGACAGTGAACGAAAAATAATCGACTATTTCCAACGCAACCCGGATCAGCCTGACCAGAGGGGAGTGACTCGCTCCGAGTACGGCCTCTCCTATACCCTCTATCGACCGGTCATATTCCGCCCATCCTGCCTGCACTGCCACGGCAATCCCGATCTTGCCCCTTCCGCCATCACCAAAACCTATGGGGTCAAACGGGGGTTTCACCGGCAGGGCAACGAGATTGCCGGCCTCCTTTCCATTTCAATCCCGCTCGATGCCGGTCTGGCTCAAATTCGAGACACCTCGCTTCGCATGTTCGGTACCGCCGTCATCCTCGCCCTGCTCCTCTATGGCGCCATCTGGCTCCTCTTTCATCAACTCATCGTCACCAATCTTCGCGATATCCTCACCCTGTTCAGGACCACTCTGGACACCACCACAGTCGAGTCCAGGCCTGAAAAATTAAAAGGCCATCGGGAAGAACTGGAAGAGGTTTTCCGCAGTGCCAGGACAATCGTTTCCGACCTCAACGACAGTCGCTCCCAGCTGGAAGAGTATACCGACAACCTGGAAACCAAGGTAACCGAACGGACCGAGGCGTTGGAGCGATCACAGGACATGCTCCAGGACCAGGTAAAAAAGAGAAATCGAGAGCTTCTCCTCTACAACACTCTCACCGGCCTGATCACCAGCAAGGAAGGGTTGCAGACCATTTTTCTACAGGCCATACAAGAAGTTCTGCAGGTCATTCCAGCAAAGGGTGCCGGCATATACCTCTATGACGACCAGGAGGCCTGCTTTCACCTTCAATGTACGGAGCAGGCAGCCACCCTGCCGCAGACTATTAAGCCCACTCCAGCCGGAACCAACATAGAAACAGACCCGGCCCAGCAATATATCGCCGACTGCAGCCACATCAGGATCATCCCGGTCAAAGACAGAGATGATCTCAGCATCTCCATTCCACTCTGCTGCCGCAATCAGCTGCTTGGTATCATGGTCATTAACGAGCTGGATCATCGAGTGGTGAACGAATCACTGCGAGATCTTCTCCTGTCAATCGGCCAGCAGATCGGCATCACCATTGAGAGCCTGCAGAATATCCGTAACCTCAGGCATTCCACAGAACTCCTCCAGTCGGTTTTTGATGGTATCAGTGATCCCCTTATCCTGCTTGGACCCGACGGTATACTGCAAATGGTCAACCAGGCGTTTCTCCTGAGGCACGGCCTGGAGCGCAACGACGTCATGGGCCGCCCCATAGATGAGATCGACTCCCGCAGCCAGTGTATGTTTGACCACCATCTGCAGGGGCACGACCTCACAGAAAGATCTCCCCATACAAAAGAGGTGCAGCTCAAAGACGGTTCCATCTACGACACCTACTTCTACCCGATCCTCAACCGCGACCAGTCCATTCGTGCCATTATCTGCTTTGGCAAGGATGTCACAACCATCAAGGAGACCGAGCACCGAATCCGCCAGACGGAAAAACTGGTTGCCATCGGCCAGCTGGCAGCCGGTGTTGCCCATGAGATCAACAATCCACTAGGCGTTATCCTCTGCCATACTGATCTTATCAAGGAAGATAACGCAGATGACGAGGAACTCGTTCACGACATCATGGTCATCGAACGCCATACCGAAAACTGTCGCCGCATTGTGGCAGACCTTCTCGATTTCTCGCGCAGTCGGGGAACAACCATGGACAGAAAAGTGCAGCCGATCAACACCATCGTTGACAATGTGCTGGCTATGACCCAGCGCCAATGCAGCAGTAAACGGATTAGTGTAGACAAAGATCTCCCGGCGGAGGATCTCTACTGCCTGGTTGATTCAGGACGCATCAAACAGGTACTGCTCAATTTGATCATGAACAGTGTCCAGGCAGTGGAGGAAAAGGGAGAGATCCGGGTGGCGATAAAGATAGAGAACAGCCAGGCAGCCATCGAGATTGAAGACAATGGGCCGGGCATCAGCAACGATATCATCGATAAAATTTTTGACCCCTTTTTCACCACAAAAGAACCGGGACGTGGAACCGGGCTCGGCCTGTCCATTTCCTACGGCATAATTCAGGAGCATGACGGGGAGATCAAGGTGGAATCAAAACCCGGTGAGAACACCCGTTTCACAATCACCCTGCCCCTTTCACAACCGACCGGAGAAAATGCGTGATGACAGATAAAAACAGCATTCAGTCGCGGCTCCTGATCGTCGATGACGAACCTGACCTGCTCTCGGGCCTCAGTCGAAGTTTTGACAAACGGCTGCCCGATACCGAAATCCTTACGGCAGAGGGGGGAAAAGAGGCGCTGAACATTCTTAAAAAAAACGGGATCGACCTGGTCCTGATGGATATCATGATGGGCGATACGGACGGCCTTGAGGTGCTCGACAGTATCGAGGCCAGTGGTGCCGGCCCCACCGTCATTCTCATGACCGGCTACGGCACCATTGAACTGGCAGTGGACGCCATCCGCAGGGGAGCCTGGGATTTTGTCACCAAACCCCTTGAGCTGGATTCATTGACCCGCCTACTGCAAAAAGGGCTGGAACGAAGCCGGCTCCTCACCGAAAACAAGAAACTGCGTGAAGAGATATCCGGTCGTTTCACGGCTCCCGATTTTATCGGTCAGAGCCCCACCATGCAGCAGCTTTACGAGACCATCCGCATCTCTGCTGAAAGCGACTATACGGTATTAATCCGTGGTGCCTCGGGGACAGGCAAGGAGCTCTGTGCCCGTGCCATTCACCACCTCTCCAACCGCTCATCAAAGCCATTCATCATGGTTAACTGCCCGGCTATCCCCGAGCATCTTCTCGAATCGGAATTGTTCGGTTATCGCAAGGGGGCCTTTACCGGGGCGGACAAGGATCACAACGGCCTCTTTTTTCAGGCTGATCAAGGCACCATCTGTCTTGATGAAATCGGTGATATTCCCATCAGCGTACAGACCAAGCTGCTGCGGGTACTTCAGGAACAGGAGATCAAACAGCTGGGTGCCGAGAACTCCCAGCATATCGATGTGCGCATCATAGCCTCGACAAATTCCAACCTGGAGAAAAAAATCAAAAACGGCTCTTTCAGAGAAGATTTATTTTACCGCCTGGAGGTGATCAGTCTGCGCATGCCCTCTCTTGCCGAAATCAGAGACGACATCACCCTTCTCGCCGACCATTTTCTTCAGCAGGCAAGGCTTGAGCAGGGGACCTCACGGAAAAATCTTTCGACAGCCGCATACGAAAAGCTGCTGGACCATGATTGGCCGGGAAATATAAGAGAACTGCAAAATGTTATTCGACGGGCAGCCCTCTTCTGCCGCGAACCGGTTATCGATACGCCCCACCTGATGCTTGATCCTTCGGCAGAACGTACTCCCGCACCACTGTTTTCAGAAGGAGATTCAATCACTCCTTACAAAGAGGCCAAAAATACGTGTCTCGATAACTTCAGCAGGAGCTATGTCAACAGGCTTCTCGACAAAACCGAGGGGAACATCTCAAAGGCGGCCCGCCTTTCAGGGTTGACCCGGGCAGCGCTGCAGAAGATCATGCGCCGCTGTGATATCAATGGGGATCAATTCAGGCCGAAAGCTTAGCCGTCTGGCAGCAGGAATCAGCTTCCCATCCAGCTCCGGTTCCTCTTTTTGCTTGCTGATCATTGCCCCAGCAAGCTATATCTGTAGGATGACAGCAACCATAATCTTTAAGGATTTTATTTAACTGCAAAAGACTTCCACTTGGCGACCCATATGAGCAACAACAAAATAAATATTAATAAAATCGGCGTTGGAACCAAGTTTAAGAAGAGCTATGGCAAGCTGGTCAAGGCCATTCAATCCGCCAAAAACCCCAACTCACTGATGGGGGCCGTCCGTAAACAGATCCTTGATCTCTTTGAAGTGGAGATGGCCACCATCTTCATCAGGGACTCCACTGGAAAAAATCTTTCCTCCTGGCTGCTGCTTCCCGGAGAATCCCACACGAGAATTCATCTGCCCATCGACCAGGCCTCTCTTGCCGGGTATGTTGCCACCAGCGGGGAAATCATAAACATCAAAGATGCCTATGACGAGGAGGAGCTGCGTGCCATCAGCCCGGCTCTTCGCTTTGACAGTTCCTGGGACAAACAGTCCGGCGTGGTAACCCGACAGATTCTCGCCGCCCCCCTGATCTATCAAAAAAAGTTGCTCGGGGTCTTTGAACTGATGAACAGCCGCAGTGACAAAAGTTTCACCAGGGCTGAACAGAACCACCTGCAGGATCTGGCCGAGACCCTTGGCATTGCCATCTACCAGCACTCAAAAGGTGCCAAGAGAAAGACCCTCAAGTATAACGAGATTATCAAGAAAAAGCTTATCTCGGCAAAAGATCTCAAGCAGGCCCTGGTGGCCGCCGACAATCAAAATATCGACCATGACGTTTTCCTCATTGAAAACCGCAACATCCCGAGAGACGTCCTGGGCGAGGCCCTGGCCCATCATTATAACACCCGCTATGTCAATCTCGAAGAGCTGAGTATTGACATCAAAAAGCTGCTCAAGGGGACCAACCTCGATTACTTCAGGGCGGCAAAACTGGTGCCGACTGACCACAACGGCAGAACCCTGGTGGTGGCCGCCCGGGACCCCGAAGAACAGATATCCCTGATCCATGAGGTCCGCCAGGTCCTACGGGCGGGGGCGGTGGAGGTTGTCTTTGCCTTTGGCGATGAAATTGACGCCTTCTGGAAACGGCTCACTGGAAAGGACTTTGTAGCCGAAGGCGATGCAGAAGATGGGGACTCAGAGGAAAATATGGAGGAAGAGGCCAGGCTGGTGGTTGACGAGAGCGCCTTTGACGACGTCATCAAACTGATCGACAAGAGAGAGAAGGGCGAACTCGACACTGATGCCCAGCCGGTTGTCCTGCTGGCAGCCAAGATCATCGAAAACGCCTATTACTCCAGCGCCTCTGATATCCACATCGAGCCGTACGGCACCAAGCAGGATGCCGAGGTCCGCTACAGGATTGACGGAACCTGTAGTGAGGTTCTTCATATTCCCAAGGCCTACGTCAAGCAGATTATTGCCAGGTTCAAAATTCTTGCCGATCTTAACATCGCAGAACGGAGAAAACCCCAGGATGGCAAAATCAAATTCACCACCTCCAAGGGCAAGGAAATTGAACTGCGTATGGCCACCATTCCCACGGCCAACAGCAACGAGGACGTGGTCCTGAGGGTACTCGCCGACTCCAAACCCCTGCCCCTTGACAAAATTCTGCCGCAACGGATCTACCAGCAGTTCAGTGAGCTCATCATCCGCCCCTACGGCATTGTTCTGGTCGTCGGCCCCACCGGTTCAGGCAAAACCACCACCCTTCACTCGGCACTGGCAGAAATCAACACTCCGGAAAAAAAGATATGGACCGCCGAGGACCCGGTGGAGATCACCCAGTACCGACTGCGCCAGGTACAGGTCAAGCCGATGATCGGCCTCACATTCGCCTCGGCCATGCGCTCCTTTCTGCGAGCCGACCCGGATGTGATCATGATCGGTGAGATGCGTGACGAGGAAACCGCCGGCATGGCCGTTGAGGCCTCGCTCACCGGTCATATTGTCTTCAGTACGCTGCACACCAACTCAGCCCCGGAAACCATTGTCCGCCTTCTCGACATGGGAATCGACACCTTTAACTTTGCCGATTCGCTTCTCGGCGTTCTGGCCCAGCGACTGGTGCGGACCCTCTGCTCCAAGTGCAAGGAACCCTATAAACCGGATAAGGCTGAATATGACCACCTGCTCCACAACTATGGTGTTCTCTTTTTTGAGAATATCAACATCCCCTATAACGATGACCTGCAACTCTACCGGGCTAAAGGCTGCGAGGCCTGTAACAATACAGGATATCGAGGCCGTATGGGCATCTACGAACTGATGACTGCAAATGACCAGCTGAGAAAACTGATCATTGAAAGGGCCACGGTCAGTGAACTGAAGGAAGAGGCAGTGAGCAACGGCATGACCGTCCTGATCCAGGAAGGCATCCACGCCATCTTCAGGGGTAAGACCGACTACAAACAGGTCATGAGGGTCTGCGCCCAGTAACAGTGATACGAACTGCGGCCTGCAGCTGTACTGGTCTCCAGTACTTCCGGCCTTTTCCATCAGCAGAAATCCATTTTCATCCGGTTGCCACTGCGATATAATTACAGGTGTTACAAGTATTAATCTCCAGTATCATCAGTGGGGTGATGAAAAGGAGAAGAGCCACAGGATGATTGGTGCAGAGAGTTTGAGAGTATTTCAGGGGTGAACATGTTCAGGCTTTTTCTTTCAGCACTGTTTTGGACCCTGCTCATGGTTCCCGGTAATGTATCAGCCCTGTCCTGTGAGGCGGCAAGTTTTTCCTCCGGTGCCTACGTCACCCCCCAAAGCCGTTTCTCCTTTCTCGACAAGGTCCACATCAAGGTCTTCTGCCGGGACCTTTCTCCTGGTTCCCATGCGGTCACCGTTGACTGGCTCGACCCCTACCAGGAGATTGTCAGGCAGGATAGTCAGTCCATGGACCTTCAACAAAAGGGAAACCGCTCGCTGTTTTTCTGGATTAAACTTGTTAAAAAAGGGGCAATGGCGCGGATGTTTTCCGGAAGCGATTTCAATCCGAAATTCATCGGTCAATGGACGGCCAGGGTCTATTTCGATGACCAGGTCGTATCTCTTGTTCAATTTAACTTTGAACCACTCTGATAAACGATCTTGTACTGCACACTCTTCAACGCACAGGAGGCAATGAAATGAAAAATGGAAAACGACTGCTTATTCTGGCATCCATCCTGGCGACTGCGCTGTTGTTTACCGCTTGTTATGACGATGATTTTGACGGGGACAGTTCAAATCTGGACTGCGATTCCATCGAGGGCAGGTACGATGAACCGTTCAGCGATACCGGCTGTAATGGGGACTATGACTATGACGGCAGGGTCATAGTCAGGATTTATGATGACTGCTATGTCACCACCTCCAATAATCACGGCACCACCACCACAGGCTACTTCACCAGGAGGATCGACGGTCGTTACCGCGCCGAAATCAGGAGTGATACCTGCGGCAAGGGTGATATGTCCTGCTGGTACCAGGGGGGCGATGACATCACCTGTACCTATACATTTGACAGGGGCGGAAGCGGCACAATTGAATGATGGACGTAACAATTCAGTGAGGGCAGCAAATTACCCGTATTTCCGGACTGTAACTGTTCAACAGTTGCTGATAAACTTGATGAGAATTTCATACATAACGAGGTATAACCGGTGAAGCAGACAGTACAAATAACGGCAGCAGCAGTTGCTCTGTCAACTCTTTTGGTGATCACCGGCTGTGATAACGGCGGTTCTTCAGGAGGCGGCTCAAATGTCAACTGCGATACAATCGCCGGGAGCTACAGCAGCAGTTTTCAAGACCAGAGCTGCAGCGACGGTAAAAGCTACAAGGGCAGCATCACCGTCAGGATATTTGATGATTGCTCTGTGCAAACGATTAACTGCGACGGCGCTGCAACCTCGGGTCAGTTCACCACCATGAGCGGCTACAGCTACCTCGCCGAAATATCCAGCCCAACCTGTGGAGAGGGCGACATGAAATGCACAGTCGACAATGACAGCCTCGGCTGCGATTACTCATTTGATAAGGGCGGAGGCGGCAGGATTTACTGATCCTTAAAAGAGGTGCCCGGCTGACACTACTTAAAAAATTTGTAACTATTCAGCAAGAAAGGAATATTGCCCATTACACTGAACTGTAACTGTTCAGGTAAGCGTAGACTCCGGATGTGCTTCAGATTGGTTCATTTAAGACTTCGAAGCATACTTGTGCTATGTGAGAAGGCTTAAATGGAACAAGATGGAGTGCAGCTGAATAGTTACAAAAATTCAACCATTTTTCAGGCGGTGCTTGAGAAGGAGCCGCTTGAGATACGTCCATGGAGCCCGGGTCAGCTTCATCTTGCCGGCCAGAACCTCTGCGGGTGAAAAGTAGAGGTCAAGGACATGGCCGACATCCATCCGCTTACCGAGGTAATTTGTACAGCCGGCGCAGTAGGTGACGACAAAATGGGAGGTCTCTCCTGCCCTTTTTTCACCCCAATTTTCAGCCAGCTCATGATTGACCATGGACACGGCACCTCCTTCACCGCAGCAGATGGTTTTGTCTCCCTGATGCTTCATTTCCTCAATGTTCAGCCCGATGGATCCGATGAGACTTCTCACCGCCTGCTGCAGTGAGGTTTCAAAACGGGTCGAGCACGAGTCATGAACCGTGACTGTGCCTTCCGCTTTGACCGGGTTTCGGCCGGCACCCGCTAAAAGCTCATAGATCGACACTGTTTTCAACCCGTCTCCATATTCTTTAAATACCTTGTAACAGCTGGGACAAGCTGTCAGAACAGTTGTCACCCCCCTTTTAATCAGCATTTGGAGCAACCCTTCAAAGCGGCTGCTGAAATCATCACTGCAGCCCAGGTCATGGGAGGGTTTGGTGCAGCAGTCCAATACAATTCCCATGGCCGGATTAATTTCGAGAAGGTGATCGTAGAGGGTCAGCACCAGCTCAGATCTGGTTGCCGGAAGTGCGCAGCCCGGGAAAAAAACAGTATCACAACCGTCGGGCAGCCCCTGGCAGGTGAACCACTTTGATTTGCCCTGTTTTTCATAACCAAGCAGCGGTCGATGTGCGGGCAAGGGGGCCAGGTTACGAAGCACTGCCTCTCGTCGCATTTCAAAAAAAAGGGCGCTTGGATTCAGCCCGATCTTTGGCGGACAAACTGCCTCACATAAGCCGCAGAGGCTGCACTCAAAAGAGATCAGCAGCTCCTCTTCTTTCAGGTTACGGGCGATCTCTCCGGGAGAGCCGACCTTCTGCAGAAACATACAACCGCGTGAGCATGCGCCGCAATCCACGCAGTCAGAACCATGTTTCTGCTGTTCATCATGCAGGCCTTTGTTTTTCCAGTTGCTGGGGAGGGAGTCTTTGTCCATTATCAATCTCAGAATTTATTTCGGTCTGCTTACCCAAGCTCTCTTTGCTTACGACTGGTAGATCCTATCACACCTCTTCCAATATGCCAAATCGTAATCATCTCTAACACCCTGTAAAGAAACCGAATCTTAACGGATAATCTATAACCTCTTGTCATTGATCACAGTGCCTGCTAGGCTGATAATGGAATTCAGTTGCAGTAATGTGAAAAAATCCAGGGTCGCTTTAAGTGGAAACCGAGCGCGACCTTTACCTGCCTGGGGCGAAGACAACAACAAAACACAAGACATGTCATCTCCAGCACCAGTTCACGACGAGTCCCCGAATCTAGCCTTTGTTGTCATGATCGCCGGTGCCGCTGCCCTTGGCGGGTTCCTGTTCGGTTTTGACACGGCCGTCATCAGCGGAGCCGTTGTTGCGGTAAAAAATGAATTCGCTGCGACCGGCCTGCAGATCGGCCTTGCCGTCTCTCTGGCGCTGCTGGGATCTGCAGCAGGAGCCCTTGCCGCCGGACCTGTTGCCGATCGTATCGGGCGGACCAGGACCATGTCCATTGCCGCGCTGCTCTTTCTCATAAGCGCAGTTGGAACCGGAATGCCCTCCGGCCTGATTGATTTTATCCTATGGCGCATACTCGGAGGAATAGGGGTGGGGGCGGCCAGTGTCATTGCGCCCGCCTACATTGCCGAGGTGTCTCCTGCCGCCATGCGCGGTCGTCTTGCATCACTGCAGCAACTTGCCATTGTCACCGGCATCTTTGTTGCCATGCTTTCCGACTTTGGTATTGCCGCAGCCGCTGGCGGTTCCGCCGAAGGAACGGCCTGGTTCAGCTTCAAGGGCTGGCAGTGGATGTTCTGGTCGGAAATACCCACTGCCCTGCTCTACGGCCTTTTTTCTCTGTTTATCCCGGAATCACCACGCTACCTGGTGGCCAAAGGCAAGGATGATGAAGCGGCTGCAGTGCTGGAACGGGTCCTCGGAGGTGATGCGACACAAAAAGTCAACGAAATCAAGGCATCAATTGACCTTGAGCATAAACCCTCCTTCAGCGATCTGCGCGGCAGATACGGGCTGCAGACCATCGTCTGGATCGGCATGGGTCTTTCCATGCTTCAGCAGTTCATTGGTATCAATGTCATTTTCTACTATGGAACAGCCCTGTGGCGGGTGGTCGGATTTTCCGAGGAAAATGCACTGCAGATTGCGGTCATCACCGGCATAGTCAACATCATCACCACCCTCATCGCCATCCGCTATGTGGACCGATGGGGACGCAAGCCCCTGCTGGTTATCGGGTCCATCGGCATGACACTCACCCTCGGGGTACTGACCTATATCTTCGGCAGTGCTGAGATCGATCCCCAGACCCACTTCCCGATGCTCTCGGATTCCGCTGGAATAGTGGCCCTGGTGGCTGCCAACCTCTATGTCTTCAGCTTTGGTTTTTCATGGGGCCCGGTGGTCTGGGTCCTGCTTGGTGAGATGTTTCCCAACAGGATCCGCGGTGCCGCCCTTTCCCTGGCCGCATCCATGCAGTGGATTGCCAACTTTCTGGTCTCCACCTCTTTTCCGCCGCTCACCCTGAATTTCGGCCTGGGCATCGCCTACGGCATCTACGCCTTTTTCGCCCTGCTGTCGATCTTCTTCGTGGTATTTTTCATCAAGGAGACCAAAGGCCGCGAACTCGAGGAGATGTAGAGAATTACTTCATAGACAGATTGAGCAACATCGAACTCGGCGAACTCGGGGTCAGGCTTGACATTTTGACATTTGCCGCCAGGCAATATGACAGTAAATATCAAAATATCAAGCCTGACCCCACAAAACCTTATGTTATTAATTCAACCAGGTTCGCATCTTTACCATTTGTCATTACAGATTTAATTCCCTTGTCTCTTGAAGCAGTAGTTTTATATTGCTGACTTGTTCCAATCACTTGTTTGTTCGCTGCCAGCAGGTTGAATGCGTATTTTCCAGCTTTAGTTTCACTTTTTGAAAAACGTTCTTCAACAGCTGAATTTGCTCTGACAGATTCAATGCCTTTTAAACACCCCGATTTGTTTTTATAACTCTGGCTGGAAAGTATTATCTGGCCATTTGAAGCTTTTAAACGGAAACGAAATCCTCCTGACTTGTCATGGTATAATTCAAATTTTCCGGGCATAATTTACCTCCATAGTTAAATTGAATCAGGCTGATAATGACATCATCGGTTATGATACAGGCAATCCGATAATCACCAAGCAAAAAAAGACGAAGCTCATCACCCATCCCCTCACTGTACTTATAGCCAGGCTCAGGAAAATCGCGCAGAAGCTCAAGCCTGACTTTATAATTCCTATGATTTCCTTTCTGCCCCTTTTGATTTCAGCTGATTATCCACATTATCACGGTGAATGAGGCCTTCGAGAATTAAATAATCAAGTCTTTCATCAACAAAGATAGCTTCACTGCTGAGGATTTTCTTAATCGAAAAGATAAATGCCCCCTCTTTCCATGAAAGGACTTCAAAAAATATTTCCTTGATCTGTTCCTTGATCACCTTCTCCAAGTCCTTCTGCTGAATGTAGCCCTTTTTAACGAGTATTTTGCCAATTTTCGGCCGGGAAGATTTCTCCTGATAGAGTGAGAGGCACTGGTGCAGCTGTTCACTGGTAATGTAATTTTTCTCTATCAATTTTTGCCCGATCTTCATTGAATTTTCTTCAAGATGACCATAAATCAGGGTTCCCTCATGAACAAAAAAAATCGCGGAATTGTCGCGGGTGGCAAGTTGCAGTTCACCTGAAAGAGAGGCATGACCTACAAGCTGCATGAGATTCTCAATGGTTACAACTGAAAGATCACCATGAAAGGCGGCAAGGTTTTTGATGGGCATAAATTTTGCCGCTGCCCCACTGTTTTGCCCGAGATCCACACTTTTAAGGTTATGTGATGAAAAGTAGGAAAAAATTGGCCACCATTCCAGAGGAGAAAAAAAACGTACTGCGATTCCATGGGCGGTTTTTCGCACCACTCTCGCCTGCATCTTGACCGACAGTTGACTGTTTGTACCAAGTAAAATAATTTCAACATTTACCGGCTCATCAAGTCTAAAAACCGGTTCGATATGCAGGTAGACTGAATCCAGTGAAATATCATGGACTACGGCTTTGATAGTCTGGCCGCTGCTTGAACTTACCAGTGCGTGTGCTGTGTAGTTAACTCTTGTGCTGGATCGTCTTCGATCTTCCATGAATGTGATGAATCGTCAATTTGAATTTTTTTGGTAACTGGTCTGCTCTTATTCAACTGATAATATCGGGTCTTATGAGTTCCAGCACCGCTATTTCCGGATAGCAGTTAAATCGCACGGGGTAGCCGGCCCAGCCAATTCCGCGACTGATGAATAATTGATTTTTCGGTGTGGTTATTAGACCGCTGGTATAATTTTTATTTTTCACAGGCAGGACCGGTGGTCCCCAGAATGGTACAATTACCTGTCCGCCGTGGGTGTGGCCGCTTATTACCAGTGACAGGGGAGTGTCAAATTCAGTATCCAACGCATCCGGATTATGGGACAGGAGCAGTCTGCAGTCATCTTCATCCGAGCAGGAAAACGCACTGTCAATTTTCAAATCTTCTTCCCAGTAATCACCAGCACCACCTATAATAATTCTCTCCTGCCCCTTGTAGACGGCTCGACAGGTATGTCTGATATTTTGTCCGGATCTTTCAAGCCAGTAAAGAGATCTCTTGGTATCGGCCCAATGGTCATGATTACCTAAAACAGAGTAAACTCCGTACTCCGCCTCTAATTTGGATAAAATGGGCCAGACGTTGTCGATGCTTTCAATAGAATCTCTTTCATGGACATAATCGCCGGTACAAACGATCATGTCGGTTTTCAGCTGGTTAGTTTGTTGAACAATATTTTTGACAAAGGAACCGGAAACGAGAAGACCGTAATGGACATCAGTTATCTGGGCGATTGTGAACCCGTGAAAGGATCTCGGTAAATCTGGAACAGGAATTTTATATCTGTTTATTTGAACAAAATTTCTCTCAATCAATACAGGGTAGCTTCCAGCCAGTACCAGTGTACCGCTCAACAAAGAGAGCCTAAGAAATGTCCTCCTGTTCATTACTATCCCAGTCTTCAGAAGCAATAGTGCCAAACATCCACGATAAAAGAAAATATCGACAATAATGATTATTGGAAGATAGTACTAGTTACTGAACACTTTCGCCAGGTTATTATCTATGACATAGATACAAATCTCTCGTGCTCCCTTGCGGGTGTAATTGAATTTTTTCTGCAGATTTCTGATCATGAACCGCACATCATTTCTGATCCTGGCGTCATAGGTCTTGAAGGCTTCTTCGTCAAAATCCTTTACCGCTCTCCTGAAGTTTTCATTTTTGAGAAAAGGCTCAAGAACCTTTTCCTTCAGGTTAAAGACATAACGGTCGTGAAGATCATGGTAGAGGGAAGTTTCTGTTATTTCCAGTCCGTCACGGAGTATTTCCTGGGTCAGGGTAACAGAGGCGTACTCCTTCTGGACACTTACCCGGAATGACTGGGCCAGCGAGACGTCACTGAGAAGCTTTTCCTCCAACCGTTCAAAAAATGGTTCATCAATGGTGAGGACATCACCGGTGTAGCCACAGGTCTCAGCGGTGTCAGGCTCAAAGTTCACCGCAAACATATAATTCTGAATCTCGCGGGAAATCTGCTCTTCGTTGTAATAGTAGAGCGCCTCCTTCACCTCGTTGAGGACACCGTAATTGTACATCCTGACAAGAGAGTCGAGAAAGCCCTCCGGCAGGATATTGCGGTCGATCTTGCAGTATACCCTGAAAAAATTACCCAGCATGGACATGTTGATCAGTTTATCTTCAACCGCGTAGTGGGAGTAGAACTCATTGAACATACGGATGGCGTCACGGCCCGACAATCCCTTCCAGCCGTCCTTTTCCGACTCGTTGATGATCGCCCGTCTCCTCTTGGCGGTAAAACGGTCAAGCTCCTCTTCGCCAAGCCACTTCGGGATATTGCCTGTGTAGATCTCCATCTTCAGCAATTGAAGATGGCGGTCGCAGTAAAGCTCATATTTATCTGACTTGGGAATCCATTCCTCCATGGCAGCGGAACGGGTCATCAGCCGGGTGGCAATAATACAGCGGGCAAAATTATGGAGCACCCGCGGCAGAAAACTCTCGTCGATATGCTTGCCGAACGCCTCCCTGTAAATCGCCACTTCAGTCTTGAGGTCCATGACATAGGGAATGTTAATGTATTCGATACGGTCGGAAAATGAGCGGGTATCCTTGAGCTGCTTCTTGTCCTCCGGGTTCATCAGTCCAAAGAGCAGGGAGTTGACATTCTCCTCCATGTCCTCCACCTTGTGGACTCCGTCGCTGATGATGTTGTGCAGTTCAAAGAGCCGTTCCGAATTATGAGACTTGATATCCATCAGGGCATAGATGCCGTTATTGGTTTTTGCGTAACGGGAATAGATGTAGGTGACCTGATTGGAATCGTGAAACAGACTGTCAAGACCACGCTGAATCATCTCATTTCTGACCACACTCTGTCTGAGAGGCTGATCCCCTGGATTAAAAACGGAGATGCCTTCTCCCAGTCTCCGGTTGATCACATAGGGTCTTGCAAAGATCGTCTCAAAAACCTTTTCCGGATCCTTCAGTTTCCCCAGCAGAGACTGGTAAAGAGAGGTGCAGACGGTACAGGGGTTTTCCCTGAAGACCCACTGGTACTGCTTGTCGGTGTAAAGTTTCCACTTGAACTTGTCATTTTCAAATATGTCATCGAAAAAACGCCTGCGCAGCGGTTTGGGAATGAGCAGTATGGGGTTGTCATGGCTTGGGCAGGGCACATCAAAATATTCACCGTTGAATACCGGCACAATCGGTTGCTCACCCGGGCCGCCATTTCCCTCATCTTTTTCAAGGAGCAGGGCGAGTTTCTCGGCCAGAGGGGCCAGGGTATGGCCCCAGACCAGGCCGGATTCACGGGAAAAACGCCACACCACCTCGTAACGTCGTCCTGCCTCGGTGTTGGCGTACTCTTCGAATTTACGCAGCAGGTTGTTGAGAAAAGTTGACTTGCCGCTGCCGTGGGGACCGTCAAAGATGTAGATTTTATTCTGTTGCGCTCCAACCTTGAGGCTGTCCATATGACGCATCAAACGGTTGGCAAAGAGGCGGTCGGCAAAAAAAGGACTGTCGGAACCTTCGACAAAAAGCTTTGAACTGTCGTAATTGAGATAGGCAATTGACTCCGGGTCATCCGGATATTCATCAACCCCTTCCTCCACGTAGGCCTTGATCATATCATGGTAGACCTGGTAGACGTTTCGCATCACCAGGCTGGGTTGTTCGATCAGTTCCCGGAGGAAATCAGCAAATGAGAGGATCGGCTGCTGCTCGATTCCACCCTCTTTCCGGCAGAGGGACTCCATGGCTTTTGTCAAATCCCGCATCGCTTCCTCACTTGGACATCAGTCAAGCAGAACCCTGCTCAATTTTCGTTTCTTCATGATGTAACGAAAACGCTTCCATGAGCTTGTATACTTAGGTTTTTCCAGATGAAACCCGGCAGGAACACCTGGTTGTTTGATCTTTTTCCTGATCAACTCAGAGGTCTCAAGCCAGACAGGACCGCCCCACAGGAACTCGATCCCCATCATGGTGTTTTTGATATAGTCCCTGACCAGCGGTTTACCTTCAAAACGGTGCCTTATGACCAGCCCGTTCTCCTTGGTCGTACCGATCTCGACAGAGGGCGGATGATAGAGCGAGCCAAGGACCATGGCCCTGTATTGCTCAGCACTGCGGCTTTTCACATAATACTGGTAGGTCATCCGTTCACGGTTGAGCCGTTTGCCGGCGACAAAGAGCTTGTAGCGATCGACAAAATCCTGGTCGATGAAGGTGTTGATAAACATCTGGTCACAAAAATTTTCCCGCAGGGAAAAAATAAAATCGAGGCCCTTGTTGTCGCTGCGGTCAAAATCGGCACGCGACCTGGCATCGGCCATCATCTTGTAATCCATGGATATCCGCCCCTTATCGGCCGCTTCTTCCAGGTAGTGGAAAAGGCGCATGCCAAGGGCGTAAGGGTTAAGCCCCACCCTTGGCATGGAGGTGACATAGGCATTGATCCGGGAAAAATCCACCTCATGGCCGAGGATTCGGTCGTCCTGCAGAAAGAGTTTCTCATGCCAGTAGCTGGCCCACCCCTCGTTACAGATCTTGGTTCTTATCTGGGGCTGAAAGTAGAGCGAGGTTGAACGCACCACTTCTATCACGGTGAGCATCCAGCGGTTCTCGTCCCGGTTGAGAAACTCGGAGTGTTCCATGAGAAAACGAAGCAGGTCGAGTTTTTTAACAACGCCCTCCTTCTTGAAGGTCTCGTAGCAGGATTCAAACTCAGCATAGCGCTGGCGTACCTCTTCAAAAAAGTGCTTCTCGCCGTGCTCAGGATCCTTTCGAACACTTTTGTTGTAACGGTTCAGCTCATTGACATAGGTCGATACCGGCTCTTTTTCCACATCCTGGAGGAAAAGATCAAAATAGTAGTCAACCTTGGAAAGGGTCTTGCCCGACTCCAGCCTGGTGAGGTCGCCGAGATGTTCGAAATAGCCCACCAGATTATCGATGGAACGGGCAAATTCGATGACATAATCCACCCAGCGGCCTTTTTCAGATCGAAGCCTGGCGATAAGCCGCTTGTCGGACAGGGCCCGGCCGGTAAAATCATAGTCCCAGGTATGGCGGAAGAAGAGATTGTTCTGGAAAAAGTCGATGTGGCCGATGACGTGATAAAAGATCATCACATTGAGCCAGTCCGGATTGTTGTCGTTGTAAAATGAGATCGGCGGCCGGGTGTTAATCACTGTCTCGTAAGGGTTGGAGGGATAGAGCTCATATCGGCCCTTGCCCTTCAGCACCTCCACGTCCTGCACCCAGTAGTCATACATGGTGGGAATCATGTTTTTCGGCGAGAGTTCGAGCATGTCCCGGTTGGTGACCACGTACTCGAGGCTCTCATCCTGGAAGCGCAGCCCCATGTCGCGTGCCCGCTCCTTGCATCCCTCCATGATTCCTTTGGCGTGTTGGCTGATCAGTTGCATAACTTGATGTTTGCGGTTCAGGCCGTGCCTGCAGCCTCCTGGATAATTTTTTTTCTTTGCCCGCCGTTGGGGCGGGCCATGCCCACCAAATCGTCACCTTCAATATTGGGTATTCATTATTTGCCCTTAACTGATAAGCGCCTTGATCCCCTCAATAATCCGCGGCTCATCGCTGTCGCGGTCCATGACGTCCAGCCGGAGAAGATCTTCATGCTCTTCAAGCAGGCCCGATCCCCTGATGTATTTCTCCACTTCACTCTTGCCTCCGGGACCATAGCCGTTTTCAGCAACGGTAATACCGATGCGGCTGGCATAGGTGAGCATCTTTTTAAGTTCCGGCAACGACTCGGAACCGTCTGCGTCCCAGTCGTCGCCGTCGGTACCGTGGAAAATGTAGATGTTGTACTCTTTGTCCAGCCGTTCATCTTCAACGATCTCATTCACCAGTTTATAGGCTGCTGATACCTGGGTACCGCCGGCTACCTTTGAATTATAATAGGTGTGAAAATCAACGACCTCATCGGCATCGGTATCATGGAGAATGAAACGGGTTTCCACCTGGTTTTCATATTGAAAGGTGAGCCAGGAGTAGATCAGGACATGCTGGCTGACCACCAGTTCAGTGGGTTTACCCACCATGGAGCCCGAATAGTCGCGGACGAAAAAGACCATGGCCTGGGATTCAAAATCCTTTTCCCGGGAAAGTATCCGGTATATGCGGTCATCGGGCGAGATCAGCAGCTCAGCCGGATCGACAACTCTACCGGGGGCCACCCGGCCAAGGGCGATATTGGTCTGGATAAGCCGTTTGAGAGTGGCCTTTTTATCAAGCAGCTGCCCGAAGCCGCGATTACGGTCGGTGAGGTCGTATGTGTACTTGGAAAGTGATCGCTTCTTGCCCTTGTCCTTGAGGTTGGGCAGCTCGAACTGCTCGGTGAGAATCTTGCCGAGATCGTAGGCATCAGACTCAATCTCATGGCTGCCGCCGCCTCCTTCACCGGCCCCGCCGGTCCCCGACTCATCCTCGCGCACGGGCTGCTCACCGATGACCTCCCCCTCTTCTCCTTCACCGGCCCCGCCCATACCCTCGCCTTCACCTTCACCCTCACCGTCTCCGGACTCCTCCTCATCCTGCTCAGAGACCTGGTCATGGAGAAATTTCTCCTCAACCGTTGTCGGCACCACCACCACTTTATCGTCACCGTCGCCACCGGGTTTGATCATCTTGCCCACCTGGACCTTGCGGGGGAAACCGTCTTCCTCTCTGCGGTTGTCGCGGGCGAGCAGATCATCTAAGGTATGACCGGAAAGATAGGCGGCCATATTTGGCGGACTGAAGTCCTGCAGAAAACTGAAATCGTCATAGCGGACCAGATCTCTTGAACCGGCAGCACTGTCTCGCCCAGGCCGACGGTCATCTTCATCCGCCATTTCCAGCTCACGGAGAATGACCTCTTCCTGCCCCGGATTCAACCCGCGTGCCTTGAGCCTGCGGTAGAGTTGTTCAAGTCTGGTTTTCATTCTGCTCTGCGGCAATGATTTTTCAAACAGTATTGTATTTCTCTTTCAATTTCCGTATTGGTGCAGCAGTGGTGCAGATGCGAGGAACCGGTCTGCGCAGTGTAGTATAACTACATAAGCAGACCGGTGACGAAGCAGGTGCGCTGCTGCTGTGCCAATACACTAGTTTTCATCGACCTGGGTGCAGAAGTACTCGATAGTCTTCTGTGCACAAGTCGTACAATAACCAAGCTTCTCAAGCATGGTGCCGATCATCCGGTCATAGAGCTTCTGGTTTTCTTCATTGGTCCGGTTGGCCAGCGCCCCGATCAGACTGCCTGCGCCTGCGATATCCGACTTGAGCCGGACATCGGTGACCGCTTTCACCAGTTCCAGGTTGTCCATGAAATCATAATCGGGATCGACGGAAATTTTCTGACCGTAGATTTTACGGATGGAGGTGCGAAAACTCTCCTGCTGCTCACGGGTCTTGAGACCGAGCCGTTCTTCCACCGAATTTATGAAACGTTCATCGATTTTGAGGGCCTGCAGCTCACCGGTCTGTGGATTCTTGTATTTCCACATCCTGTCCGGGCCGAGATTCTCGGCATCGATACCGATGATCATGTTGACATAGTTCATGACGTCCTTTCTGATGGCCAGCGGCTCATCCATATAGGCGTTGAACATCTCGGTCATGATCCGCTCCCGATAAAGTCCTTTGGCGATCGCCAGATCCTCCATGAACTTGGCCCGGTCCTTGTCTTCGGCCACATAGTCAAGAATCACCCGCTCGATGGCATGGAAAATATCGTAGGCGAACATGCAGGCGCCCTCGTTGGTTTCCGAGTTTTCCAGCATCAGCTGGACAGCGCGACCCAGGTTACGCTGCCCCAGACCCTTCTGGCCGAAACGCCTGGTGATGTCCGGATCCTGGTTCAGGGTGTCAATCACCTCGGAAAGTGTCTTGATCGACTTTTCACCTGCCACCTCGCCGGCTGCAAGCTTCATGGTTTCGATGGGGGTCAGTTTCTCCGAACGCGGCAGGCGGGAAAGGACCACGCCCACCGAAGCCGCATAATTAAGATTGGGATCCTGATGCATCCGGTCCCCGGTAAGCGTGGTCTTGGCCTCGTTGCCGATGGCGTAGCGGGTCAGATCCTCCTGCAGCTTGTAGTTGGCGTTATGTGAGACATAACAGATCCGGCAGCGATCGATGATCGGCGCCTCCTCCTTTTCCGCGAGGAAACGGTTAAACTCGGAGTTGTTGGAGGTGGCGATAATCAGGGTGTCAATGGGCCAGCGGTAGCCGTCGATTTCGATGGTCCGGTTCTGGATGACGCCGAGGTAAACCTGGACAAGATCCTTTTTATTCTTGTAGATCTCATCGGAAAAATGAATGCCGCCGCCTGCCACCCGGGCAAGCGCTCCACGACGCAGATCAAAGCGGTAGGGATTGTTGGTGTCGCTGATGTGTAGCAGCCTCTGAATGGATTCCTCACCGAGGAGATCCACAGCCGAGGAGGTGATCTTGTCTTTGGCCGGGTACTTACCTGTCACCGTGCCCAGTGATTCGGTGAGAGGCACCGGCATGATCTCGATGAACTTGAGCATCTCGGCAAGCTTACCGTTGCAGTGGATACGGATATTATTCCAGATATAGGCGGAACATGCCCCCAGGGGACGGTAATTATCGTACCAGCCCTCCATGACCTTATCGGACAACCGGTAACGCTTTGCCAGGTAATCACGGGAATCCTCCATCCGTTCATGGAGGTTCATGGCGAGCACCATTGGGTCCTCGTAGGTCTGGGACTCAATGGAGCGGATATGGCCGTAACCGTCCAGCTTGTCCATATGGTTAAAGCGGAAACTATATTTTCGATTTTCCGGTCGAAAGAGAAAATCACGATACATACCACAGAGGTACTCGACGAGAAAGGTCTTGCCGTTGCCCGGTTCCCCCACCAGGACATATGCCATCTCTTTGGATGATCCTCCTTCGGAGGCGTCTTTGACAAAAGAGACAAATGAGTTGATCTCATCGAACATGCCGATGATATGTTTTTTGCCCTGGCGAAACCCTATGAAATCATAGGTCGACTTGCCGTTGACCGTCACCTTTTCAATCTTGTCCTCAAGAATCATCCGGGCAACGGACTGAAAGGCATTTTCAAATGCCCTTTCCTTTTTTTTGACTGCGGTGATATGGGAATGAAGAGTGGAATCCGCTTTTGACGCCATCATGATCCTCCTGTTCAAGGCTGGACTTGTGGGTATCGTGTGGAATTGAGCATCTCTACTTTAAGTACCTCATATTTGAGATGAGAATTCAAGCCATTGTTCTCTTTTTCTTCTCTTCGGACAATCCGGCCCAATGATTAGAAATAACTTCAGGACATGACTGAAATCAAAGCTGCCGTCTGAAAAACTGTTTCCTTTTATGACTCCTTGAATCCAAGCTGCTACTACGATACACTGACCTTAATAGAGATGGATGCCGTTAAGAGCGGACTGAATTAATCAGAGTGTATTTCTCGTCAGGATCGTTGTGAGAAATGCGCTCCAGGTCCCCGATGACGAGCCTGCCCACGCGGAAAGTGTGTGCCCCGCTTTTCGCCTTCACTCTGGTCGAAAAACTCAGGATTTTTTTCAACAACCCGAGGAGCCAAACCATGCTCAGCAAAATAATTATTCCACCGCATCCTCCAAATTATGAGACCCCGATCCTGCTCGCCGAAAAAGACGACCACGCGGTCTACTGGCTTGGCGCCCAGGAAGCAACCGCCTTTCGCAGCAACAGCTACCTGATCCTGGACAACAACGAATCACTGCTCATTGACCCGGGGAATCGGTCATCATTTCCCGTGATCAAAAACCAGGTTGAAAATGTTTGTAATATCAGGTCACTGAAAGGACTCATCCTCTGCCACCAGGATCCGGATGTCGCCGCATCGGCTGTCGACTGGCTGAAGCTGCTGCCCGAGCTGCCCATCATCTCCAGTCCCCGCTGTAATGTTCTGCTGCCTCACTATGGCATGAAGGACTACAACTTCCACGATATCGAGGCAAAACAGCACCATGTATTTTCTTCCGGCCGAACGCTGAGCTTCATAACAGCCCCATTTCTCCACTCTCCAATGGCCTTTACGACTTACGATGAAGAGTGTCATCTGCTCTTCTCGGGAGATATTTTTGCAGCCCTTGATACCGAGTGGAAGATGGTGGTGGAAAATTTCCAGGATCACATCCCGAAGATGGAACTGTTCCATACGGATTACATGGCCTCAAATATCGCCTCCCGCGGTTTTGTCAATAAAATTGAAGATCTCCCCATCTCCATGATTTTACCGCAGCATGGTTCCATCATTCCCGAGGAGTTTGTCGAAGATGCCCTGAATTACCTGATCAATCTGCAGTGCGGCACGGATCTGCTTTATCCGGAACTGATCTAACAATGTCCACAACTGAAGAAAAACTCCGCAAGGCCCTGGAAGAAAACCGTCGACTGGAATTTCGACTGCAGGCGGTCAGTGATGAGGCGAAACAGTCGGAACGGCTGCGACAAAAATGGCAGGAGTCACTGACTAAACTGCGCAGGGTCAACATTAAACTGCAGCAAATGCAGCTTAACCTGGAAGAGCGTACCAACGAACTGGAAAGCGCAAATCGGATCCTTGCCTTCACCCAGGTAGCAGTTGATCAGGCAGCCGACTCCCTTCTCTTCATCAAAGTTTCCGACGGTTCTTTTGTTTCCGTGAGTGCGGGCGCAAAAAACATTCTCGGCTTTCCAAGAAGCGAGTTTCTCAACATTTGCGTCGACCGTATCTTTCCGGAATTGACCGGCGAAAAATGGCTGGATTTATGCTGGTCGGTTAAAGCCGGGCAGGTCTCCTTTATTGAATCGAGTATCCACAGAAACAACGGTGAAACGTTCCCGGCTGAAATCTTCCTCAACGCATTTGAATACGAAGGGGAAGACTACATCATTGCCAATATCCGGGATATTACGGAACGCAAGGAGGCGGCCGACAAGCTGCAGAACCGCGTCAATGAGCTGGCCAATGCCCGCAAGGCCATGCTGTCCATGATGAAAGACCTTGAATCTGCAAAAAACACTGCATTGGAAGCCACTGCCGCCAAAAGCCTTTTCCTGGCCAACATGTCCCATGAAATCCGGACACCGATGAATGCGGTGTTGGGAATGCTTTACCTGGCCCAGAAAACAAACCTCACCACTACCCAGCGAAACTACCTGAAAAAATCACAGAATGCCGCTCGTTCCCTGCTTGGCATCGTCAATGACATCCTTGACTTTTCAAAAATTGAAGCCGGTAAACTCGAGATCGAACACAATGAATTCAGCCTCGACAAAATGCTCGAGAGTCTGGCGGATGTGGTGGGCTACCGCGCCGAGGAAAAGGGCCTCGAGTTCCTCATCCGCCGAGGCGAAGGACTGCCCTATGCCCTTGTCGGAGACGGCCTGCGGGTTGGCCAGATACTGATCAACCTCTGCAGCAACGGTGTTAAATTCACAACAGAGGGTGAGATAGAAGTCTCAGTACAATGGCTGGAAAAAACCAAGCAGACTATAAAACTGCTCTTTTCCGTACGCGACACTGGCGTGGGTCTCTCTCCCGATATACAGGATAAGCTGTTCCAGAAATTCACCCAGGAGGACCAGAGCACCACCAGAAAATACGGAGGCACTGGTCTGGGATTATCCATCAGCCATAAACTGGCCGAGTTGATGGGGGGCCGCTGCTGGATCGAACAGAGTGCTCCCGGCAAGGGAAGCACCTTCTGCTTTACAACAGAATTCGGCTATGCTGATGCGGCAGAAGCTCATCACCAGCAGCTGCTGGAGCAGATACTGCCGGTTATTCGCGGTCTGCGTGTACTGGTGGTGGACGACAGCTCCAGCTCCCGTGAAATCCTGGCTGAAATGCTTAAACATTTCGGCTTTCATGTAAGGACAGTAGCCAACGGAGATGAGGCGCTGACCAGACTGGAGGTCTCTGAATCTCCCTTTGACATTGTCCTCATGGACTGGAAGCTGCCCGGAATGCAAGGTGATGAGACCACCGCCGCTATTCTTAACAGCCGCTATATCTCACACAAACCAAAGGTGATCATGGTCACCGCCTACAGCAACGAAAACGTGATAAAAATGGCTGAACAGGCTGGGATGTCAGGTTTTTTGACCAAGCCGGTATCACCCTCCATACTTCTTGACAGCATAATGACAGCGCTTGGCAATGAAACAGTTTTCGAGTCGGCTGGAAAAAAATCAACGAACAAACTGGCGACCATCAGCGGCTCCAGGCTTCTCCTCGTTGAAGATAATGACATTAATCTCGAATTTGCCGCAGAGCTGCTGCAGAGCATGAACACAGAAGTCACCGTGGCGCGGGACGGTGTAGAGGCAGTTGAAAAGGTTATGACAGAGGAATTTGATGCTGTGCTGATGGATATCCAGATGCCGAGAATGGACGGTCTCGATGCCACCAGGGAGATTCGCAACCTTTCCGCAACCGATGGTGACCGATTCATTACGCTTCCGATTATCGCCATGACCGCTCAGGCCATGGTTGGCGACCGGGAAGAAGGGTTGGCCGCAGGAATGAACGACTACCTTGAAAAACCCATTGACCCTGACCTCCTTGGAACCGTGCTTATGAGATGGATCAAGGTACCTCAAGGACGCACCCTCGTGCCCCGACATGAAAAACAAGTCTCCAGCAAGCTGCAACCAGCAGGTGTTGTGTCTCTGCCCTCGATCAACGTTAAAGAGGGAACCAGAAGAATTGGCGGCAGCGAGCAGGCCTTTTTAAAACAGCTTCACCGTTTTGCTGACCATTATAAGAACAGTCCGGACACCCTTGGTCTACTCATCGCCGAAGACAATCTGGAAAAGGCTGAGCAACTGTGTCACGAACTAAAGGGGGTAAGCGGCAATATCGGCGCGGAAACTCTCTTTGGCCTGGTCGGAAAAATGGATACCCGGCTCAAACAGGGTAAAACACCTTCCGATGAACAACTTGAAAGACTCCAGGCGGAACTTGGCAAAGTGGTCAGCGAAATCACCTCTCTCAAGGAGGCTCCGTCAGTCAACACGACAAGCAGCCGGTGTGGTGAGAATGAAGAGGATCTGCTCCTCCTGCTGGACAGGCTGCTGATCCTAATTGATGAGGATCTCGGAAGTGCTGCTGAAGTTAACAAGGAGCTGTGCCGACTAACCGAAGGGAGCAGATTGAAAGATGACGTCTCCCGGATCGAAATTCACCTGGACGAATTTGAGATTGAAAAAGCCAGGATACAGATCAACGCACTGAAAACAAAACTGGCTGAAAGAAAGTGAGTCAGGAGCCGGGCAGCACTATAGCCGCTGAGCAAAAAACCAGGGGCGCTGAGGCGGTGAAAAAAATTCCAGCCGTCCCCTCTTCCTTCATAAAATCACCCGAAATGCTCAGGCAACAGGATCACGACCTGAGCCTGCGATCCATCTCAGGGGTGCTTGCCTATACCTTGGGATGGGTTTTTGTGGTATCGGCAACAGACATCGCCGAGTTCCGTCCGGTTTATGTCTACGCCATCGGCCTGCTGTTAGTAATAATCGGGTTGCTGCGTCTTTTACTGGCCCTTTATTTTAACAGCTGGTACGAAAAAAATCCTCATTTATGGCGATACGCCTTTGCAGGCGGAATGATCAGTTCAGCAATTCTGTGGAGCCTCTTTGCCGCCTGGTGCCTGCTCCATACCGGACTCACGGTGAAAGGTATGATCATTCTCATACCGTTAATCATGATCTGTGCCGGAGGAGTGACCAGCCTGGCTCCGAACAGACGACTGTTTGGTATCTTCTGCAATGTACTGTTCTGGCCGCAGCTTGTCGTCCTGTGTATTCTTGGTGGTGACGGTTACACCATTGCCCTGATGTTTGTCTTTTTCGGCCTCTTTATTTTTATTGCCGGAAAAAACGTACACAGCAGCTACTGGCAAGTCTTCCTGAAAAATGAACAGCTTAACGAGCAGGCCAGCAAACTCGCCCATGCCAGGGATGTTGCCGAAGCCGCCGTTGAGGCAAGAAGCGAATTTCTTGCCAACATGAGCCATGAGATCCGCACACCGATGAATGCCATTCTCGGCATGTCGTACCTTGCCCTGCAGACACCGCTTGACACCAACCAGCGTAACTATATTAACAAGGTGCACCTTTCAGCGGAAAACCTGTTAAGGATTCTCAACGATATTCTCGATTTTTCAAAAATCGAGTCAGGTAAACTGGCCATCGAGAAAACCAACTTTTTCCTTGATGACGTCATGGAGCAGCTTGCCAACCTGATCACCCTGAAGTCAGAGGAAAAGGGGGTCGAGCTGATGTATGATATAGACCCTGCTGTCCCTGACGCGCTCTTCGGTGATCCTCTTCGTCTAAGACAAATTCTTGTTAACCTTGGCAACAACGCTGTTAAATTCACCGAACCCGGGGGCGAGATTCTCGTCGCCGTGACCCTTCAGAGTGAGGATGAGACATCGGTTAAACTTGATTTTTTCGTCAGCGATACAGGTATCGGAATGAGTGAGGAACAACAGGAAAAGCTGTTCAGACCTTTTTCCCAGGCAGACACTTCAACAACCCGTAAATATGGAGGAACCGGCCTTGGGCTTGCTATCTGCAGGGATCTGCTTGAGATGATGGGCGGCTCCATCCGCCTGAACAGCGGTGTTGACGTGGGCACCACCTTTCAATTTACCATCAGCTTCAAGAAACAGGCAGATGCTTCACCACAACTCACCCCTGCAGCCATTGAAGTCAACGGGCATAAAATATTGGTCATCGACCCCAATGCCACCTTCCGCAGCATCCTGGTCAAAATGCTCTCTACATGTGGTCTGGCTGCTGATCAAGCCGGCAGTACAGGTGAAGCCATCTCTCTTCTCGGCCAAACCGATGCAGATGACCGGTATGTACTGCTTCTTGTCAACAGCAGCTATCTTGATATGGCTGACCACAGGCTGGTCACCGCCCTGGAAGAAATAAAAAATTCACCGAATCCTCCTAAATTAATTCTATTCATCAGCCATATCAAAAAAGATGTGACCCGGTTATCCAGTCAGGTGAGTGTTGATGGATTTCTGCTCAAGCCGGTCATACTGTCAACGCTGCGCAACGAGCTCATATCTGTTTTCGAAAAAAAGCAGGTATCAACCAGCCAAAAAGATGATGGTCTGCCGGCCAGCCGTCTCTTTTCCGGTACCAGGCTGCTGCTCGCTGAAGATAACGATATTAACCGCGAGTTTATCGTCAACCTCCTCCGGCAGATGGGAATCCAGGTGACCGAGGTGGTTAACGGACAGGAGGCCGTTGAAGAGGTGCGCCGGTATCCTTATGACGGTGTCCTGATGGATATCCAGATGCCGAAACTCGACGGTTTGAGTGCTACCCGGCAGATCAGAGACCTCTCCAGTAAAAACAATGACCGTTTTGCCGCCATACCAATTATTGCCATGACAGCTCATGCCAGGAGTGAAGACCGTGAAAAATCACTGGCAGCCGGAATGAACGACCACCTCGTCAAACCAGTCGATCCGGAATTTCTTGCTGAAAAACTTACCAGGTGGCTTTCGCTTCCCAAAGATAAAATTGTCAGCGAAATGGCCCAGGCAAAATCAGTCAGTCCCGGCGACGACAGTGACCTGGCAGGCCTGACCACCATTGCGGTTTCTGAGGGAATCAGGCGTATCGGCAACAACAGGGAAGCTTTTGTCCGCCAACTCCATCGCTTTGCTTCACGCTATCACGATTTTGATCGTACCGTTGGTGACCTGATAGCCATGGGCAAGTTTGAAGAAATCCGACGTCACTGCCATTCCCTGAAAGGAGTGGCCGGAAACCTGGGGGCGCGAAAACTCTTTGAACTGCTCAAGGGTATGGACAACCGACTCAGTCAGGAGAAACAGCCCACCAAAGAACAGCTGGCTCAACTCGAGACCCTGCTCCGCCGGATGGTTACTGAAATCGACAGTGTTGAACAACGATCGGCGACTGAAAAGAAATCTGCTCAAGGTCCCGTTGACAACAGGGAGGTACTACTCCTTCTCGACAAATTACTTGTCTTGATTCGGGAGGATCTTGGCGGCCTTGAAGAAACGCTCACTGAGCTGGACAACCTCTGTGGTGATGGTTCCTGGAATGACCTGTTATCAAAAATTTCAACCTGCCTGGAAGAATTTGAAATCGAAGAAGCAGCACTGCTTATCAAACAGTGGAGAGCAGACCTGAAGGTATGATCAGCTATGCTCATTCATCAAACAGCCCCGTTTACAATAGGAAAACAGTAGAATGAGTGGCACAGGACGATATAGAACAAAACCTGTAATAGTATCCGCTGTTCTACTTCTTGCCGGGCTGACCCTGTTGATTTTCCTGCTCTTCAAGGGTGGTAATTACAACGACGGCAGCCCAGCCACCTCTGCTGACAACAGGACGGAAACGCTACGCTTTGGACTGGCCCTGCAGCCTCAGAGTGGGCTGATGATCATTGCGCTCCATAACAACTACTTTAAGGACGAGGGCTTACTCCTCGAGCTGCATGAGTATCCAAGCGGTAAACGGGCCCTGCAAGAAGGTCTGCTCACCAACGCAGTCGACGTGATTACGGTGTCTGATGCCCCGCTGGCCTTTGCCGCATTTGACGGCGTTGACGCAAAAGCCATTGCCACCATCTTCAACGCCGTGAATGTCAATCGCATCGTTGGCCGGCGTTCTGCAGGAATTAAAACCCCGGCTGATCTGCACGGAAAACGGATCGCGACCCAGCGTGCCTCGGCCGTTCACTATTTTCTCCACCTCTTTCTCCTCGACAACAACATGACCGAAAAAGACTATACACCGGTCTTTATGAAAGCCGAAGAGTTGCCCGATGCCATTTCCTCAGGCTCCATTGATGCATTTTCCATGCGTGAACCATTTGTCTCCAGGGCCATGACCATGCTGGCTGAAGACGGTGTGATGTTTCAGGCACCGGGGCTCTACCGCCAGGCCGACGTGGTGCTGGCCGGCAGTCAACTCCTGGAGCAGCGTCCCCATGTTGCCGAACGGCTCCTGCGGGCTCTGCTCAGGGCGGAAACATTTGTCCGCCAATACCCGGATAAATCCATAGAAATCACGGCCCGTCGGCTGGGTGTTGATCCGCAGCGGCTGCGTGAAATCTGGCCGCAGGTCAGTCTCAATGTGACCCTTGAGCAGGGCTTTCTCCGCCTCCTCGAAAATCAGGCAAACTGGATTCTTCGCTCCGGCCTGCGCTCCACAAAAGAACTACCCAATTATCTCGACTCACTCCATCTCCAGGCCCTTGAACAGGTCGCTCCGGAGCGGGTGACAGTCATCCACTGAGCCGGTTTTACAGAGGCTGCCCCATGCGGATAAAAAGTCGTCTTCATATCATCACCTGGTCAGCACTGTTCTCCATGCTCCTTGTGGCTATTATCATCGCCGCAGGTGAACGACTTTACGACAGGTCCCTGCGGCAGATGGATATGATGACCAATGGTTTTCGCCTGGTCTTTAACCTCTCCACGCTGACCCACGACCTGCTCGAAAACCCGACCTCCCAAAGGGCGCAAACCCAGTGGACAACGACCTATATCAACTACAAACGGTTTGTTGATCAAATTTCCGAAACCATTGGCCAAAATGATGAAAAGCTGCAACGAATCATTCACGCCAATACACAGATTGAACACTTTTACAAAAAACTGCTCAGCTCCACTGCACAGCCGGAAGCTGACACTCTCAGCCAGACGGACAGAGAGCGAATGTCCCTCCAGGAAAACCTCATGATGGAGGAGATGCAGCTTGTTGCAGCCGTCACCAGCCAACTCCACCATGAAATCCAGAAGCGGCATGTGTTGACCCACGGAAACATTAACCGTCTCATGCTCATTACTGTTGCCGTCGCAACCATTCTCGTCACCATATTTTCCTGGATCCTGGGGCGGGGAATTCACCGCTCAATCTCCTCCATGAAAGAAGGTACCCGCAAGCTGGCCGCCGGTAAGCTTGATACTGAACTGGCCATGACGGGAAACGATGAACTGGCCGATCTGGCCAATGATTTCAACGTAATGACCAACCGCCTCAATACGACCCTTGCTTCCAGAGACGCACTCAACCACGAGATTGAACGGCGCAGGCAGACGGAAAAAACCCTTCGCCGGAGCGAGGCCACAAGCCGCTCCCTGCTCGACTCCACTGCCGAGGGAATTATCGGGGTGGACCACAGCAATATTATCACCTTTGCCAACCCGGCCGCCGCCAGACTGCTCGGTTATGGAAGCGATGAGATGCTGGGACATTCCGTCCACGATCTGGTTCATCACTCCTACAATGACGGATCTCCCTATCCGCCGGAAAGCTGTCCCATGTCACAATCCCTGACTACAGGCGTTGCACAACAGGTTGATGATGAATTTCTCTGGCGTAAAGACGGCTCCGGATTTCCAGTCACCTATAACTGCAGCCCCATTGTTAAAAACAAACAGGCACTAGGGGCTGTCATTGCCTTTACAGACATCACCGACCTCAAGCGAGTGGAAAAAAAACTTGCCGAAGCAAAAACGGCTGAGCTGGCCAACGAGTTGAAACGCTCCTTTCTCTCCAATGTCAGCCATGAATTTCGAACTCCGCTGAACATCATCATGGGAATGGAGCATATCCTGTCCCGGGAGAATGTGACCTCCCAACAACGAAAATGTATCGAAAAAATCGGCCAGGCCGGACAGCGACTCACTGGTCTGATCGACGGCCTATTTGATTTCACAAGACTCGACGGCGGAAAAATAGACCTTGAGCTTCAACCGATCGATCTCCACCAGCTGTTATGCGATGTAGCCGCTAAAATGGATATAGCCGCTAAAAACAAGGGCCTTAAGCTGATTGTCGATGTTGACCGTGACCAGCGGTCAGTGTTTCTCGTTGATGACAAACGGCTGGGTGAGACACTGAACTACCTTGTGGACAATGCAATAAAGTTTACCCAGGGGGGCTCGGTGCGACTCATCCTTCGGACCACCCCGCAGATAGACGAAAGCCACCGGGTTGTGATCACAGTCAAAGATACCGGTATCGGTATGAGTCGGCACCTTACCCCCCTGGCTCAGCACGACTTTGTCCAGGCAGATCAGTCCACCGCAAAAACGCATGGAGGTATAGGTCTCGGCCTGACGCTCAGCCGTTACATCATTCACCTCATGGGAGGCAGCCTTGCCATTAAAAGCGAAGTCGGCAAGGGTACTGCGGTTACGGTGGAACTGCTCCTGAAAAAATCAGCTGCCGATGCCGAAAACATTGAAGACCCCGGACACCCAATTGTTAATGGTGATGCGGAGCCGGAACAAACCGTGGAAGCTGTCATTGCTGACAGAGAGCTGACAGAGGAGCAGACCAGGGATCTGCGCAGTCTCCTGGTGAAACTTTCTGAAACGATCACCATGGATTACCCCAACGGCTTGAATCTGTTCAGGTCAATGGAGGAGCGCTATCAAAACTCCAAATACGCTGATGCACTGGCGGCAATCTCACTTCAGTTGGACTCCTTTGAGACTGAAGAGATTGTCGCCAGTTGTGACAACCTGATAAAAGAGCTTGAGAAAAGAGTTCAAACCGTCGATACAGACTAACGGTTCAACATGTCACTGTATAAAAAACGTCACAATTCAGCGTAAAGCTGGATAAGTCCCTGAACAGGGGCCTAACAGGAGTTGCAGAGTGGAAGGCAGGCAAAAGGTCCTTATCGTTGATGATGTTTCCGACAACATCCATTTCCTGATGAATATTCTCAAGGACGAGTATGCAATTATTGCTGCTACCAGTGGGAAAAAGGCCATTGAATTAGCCATAAAAGAACCTCAGCCGGACATTATTCTCCTGGATATCATGATGCCGGGAATGGACGGCTATGAAGTCTGTTCCCGGCTGAAATCAGTTGAATCCACTGCACAGATCCCCGTCATATTCGTCACGGCACTCGGTGAGACGGCCAATGAAAACAGGGGGTTGAAACTCGGAGCAGTTGATTACCTGACCAAACCGGTGGTTCCTGAACTGGTCAAAGCACGCATCTTTAACCAGCTGGAACTTAAACACTACCGCGACCAGCTTGAGGACCTTGTTCAAAAAAGAACGTTTCAGCTTCAGAAATCCAAAGAGGCGACCATTGAAGCAATGGGTATCGTGGCGGAACACCGTGACCCCGAGACCGGTGGACATATTCGAAGAACCAAAAACTATGTCCGCACCCTTGGCCGGGCCCTTGCTGCAAAAAAGAGGTATCAGAACATCTTAAGTGATGAAATAATTGAGCTGATGTATCACTCGGCACCGCTCCATGACCTGGGTAAAGTGGCCATTTCAGACAAAATCCTCCTTAAACCCGGCCCGCTGACCGATGAAGAATTCAAAGAAATGATGCACCATACAACCATAGGCGAAAACACCATCAAGGAAGCCCAGGGACGACTGGCAGAGGGCCAGATTCTTGATATCGCCTGTGAGATTGCCGGAGGCCATCATGAGAAGTGGGACGGTTCCGGATACCCGAGGGGGTTGAAAGGTGAAGATATTCCGCTCTCAGCCAGACTTATGGCGCTGGCGGACGTGTATGACGCATTAATCAGTTCCCGGCCATACAAAAAACCGATTCCACATAAAAAAGTTGTACCGATGATTGAAGAACTTTCAGGAACCCACTTTGACCCGGACGTGGTCAAAGTGTTTCTGGAAAACGCGGATGAATTCCACTCAATTGCCAGGTCGCTGTCTGAAGCGATCACAGACTGATCATAATCACCCTGGTCAGGCTACCCTGCTAAGCCGGGAGAGGAGCACCTCAGGCGGAGACAATATTTTCTTTTTTCTCCGGCAGTGCAGCGGGAAACGACAAGGTAAAAACAGTTCCCTCTCCCATGCTGCTGTCAACCCGGATTGTCCCATGGTGACTGTCAACAATCTTCTTCACCATGGAGAGCCCAAGTCCTGTACCGTTTTTTTGCGTCGTAAAGCCCTCATCAAAAATCTTTGCCAGGTGATCTTCCCTTATTCCCGGGCCATTATCGCCAATGGATAAACAGACCCTGTCGTCCTCGCTCCAGGCCTTCATCGTTATGAGGGGAGCATCTTTCTCTTCAACGGCCTGACAGCCATTAAGAAATAGATTGAGGATGGTACGCTTGATCTGGTAGCCTTTGCATGAAATCGGCGGTAGATTCTCGGCAAATTCCTTTATGATTTCCCCCTTGAACTTCCTGGAGAACATGTCTATGGGCTGACAGAGCGGCAGGATCGGCTGAACCTTCGGTTCTGTCCCGATATCTTGCAGATAGCTGGTATAGCCCTGACAGATATCTATCCCCAGGTCGATGTTTGCGGTGATCAGATCGACAAACTCCCCCACCTTATCACGCCCCGGGCTGCCTTCTTCAAGGAATTCGGGAATGTACTCCACAGCCGTACAGCCGGCAAGGATATTGTTGATGTCATGGGCTAAACCTCCTGCCTGTATTCCCAGCTCAGCCTTCTGTTTGAGAATCTCGGCTTCATGCTCCATCACCGAAATGGATTTTTTGAGCCGGTCATGCTGGTTTTTCAGCAGCAGGTGATTTTTAATCCGCGCCAGAACGATAGGCGGACTGATCGGCTTGGTGATGTAGTCGACTGCACCAAGTTCCAGCCCGTGTGTCTCATCTTCCACCTCGGTCATGGCGGTAACGAAAATGACCGGAATTGATTGGGTTTCCTCATTTTCCTTCAGTCGCTGACACACTTCGTAGCCGCTCATTCCGGGCATCATGATGTCAAGCAGGATCAGATCCGGCTTCGGCTCCCCGGACGTAATTTCAAGTGCCTTGGCACCATTTTTGGCGACCTGGAGCAGATAGTGGTCCTTCAGCACGTGCATGAGTGCATGAATATTATTGGGAATATCGTCAACTATCAGAATTCGTTGTGTTTTATCCATGTCACAATGCCTGCTGAGTAAAGGGGGATCCGGCTTCTTCCAGCGACTCCAACCAACTGCTGTTACTTTATCATATCATCACCATGGCACATAACCCAAGGCCGGAAAACCAATTTTCCAACTTCCAGGCCGAGACAGATTTTTAACAACCGGTTAACCATCTGTTTACGATGTGTTTCAGCTGATGATCCGCCTTTCGTATTCTGTTCTCAAAGGTAGCCCCAGATCACAGGATTCTGGTCACCGTATGAAATTCTGTTGCACCACTATGGGGTTGTGCAGTAATAAAGGGTACCTTGCAAAATTAGAATTTTCGTTCAGAATCGAGGAATGGTGAAAAAATTTACCACAGACATATAGTTGATATTTCGAGGATAATTTTTTTCACCATAACGAAGAGTCTGGGCGAGGTAAG